>CAJMBB010000088.1 GCA_905211615.1 uncultured Collinsella sp.
GAGGCCCGCCTTTCCGTTGCTCCGCAGGAGCAGGAAAGACGGGCCTCATGCGCGAGGACGTTTTCAAAACCAAGCCCGGTCCCGGCCGGACAGCCCACGAACGCTACAGGTTCTTGACACCCATCGCGCGCATGGCGTTCAGGATGGCGATGATCGCCACGCCTACGTCGCCGAACACGGCAAGCCACATGTTGGCGATGCCCAGTGCCGCAAGCACCAGAATCAGCAACTTAATGCCCAGCGCAAAGATGATGTTCTGCCAAACAATCGTCATGGTCTTGCGCGCCACGCGGATCGCGCGGGAGATGTTGGACGGCTTGTCATCCATGAGCACCACGTCGGCGGCCTCAATCGCGGCGTCGGACCCCATGGCGCCCATGGCAATGCCAACGTCGGCACGGGTGAGCACGGGCGCATCATTGATGCCGTCGCCGACAAAGGCGAGCTTGCCCTTGCCGCTTTCGGCTGCGAGCAGCGCTTCAACACGCTCGACCTTATCGCCCGGCAGGAGCTGCGCGTGGAACTCGTCGAGTCCGAGCTGCTTGGCCACCGCAGCAGCCACTTCCTCGCGGTCGCCCGTGAGCATGACGGTGCGCTTGACGCCGGCGGCGTGCAGGTCGCGAATCGTTTGCTCGGCATCGGCCTTAACGGTGTCTGCAATCACGATGTGGCCGGCGTACACGCCGTCAACGAGCACATGCAGAATCGTTCCGACGACCTCGCAATCGGGCGCTTCGACTCCGGCCGCGGCGAGCATCTTTGCGTTGCCAACGACGACGTGCCTGCCGTCGATGTTCGCCGTCACGCCATGGCCCGCGTCGTTGGTGGAGTCGCTTACGCGCTTGGGGTCGACCTCGCCCTGGTAGGCGACACGCACGGACTGCGCGATGGGGTGATCGGAGAACGACTCCGCAAGGGCTGCGACCTCGAGCAACGACTGCTCGGTATAGCCAGCCTCGGGGTGCACCGCAACGACCGAGAACGTGCCGTTGGTGAGGGTGCCCGTCTTGTCAAAGACGACGGTGTCCACATCGGCGAGCGTCTCGAGGTAGTTGGAGCCCTTGATGAGAACGCCCAGCTTGGAGGCGCCGCCGATGCCGCCAAAGAAGCTCAGCGGGACGCTGATCACGAGCGCGCACGGGCAGCTGACGACCAGGAAGGTCAGGCCGCGCAGGATCCAGTCGGACCAGGCGCCGGTGATCAAGCCGCCGCCGAGCGCGAGTACCGCGGCCGCGCCGGTGACGGCGGGCGTGTAGACGCGGGCGAAGCGCGTGATGAAGTTCTCGGTGCGCGCCTTCTTTTCGCTGGCGTTTTCTACGAGCTCCAGGACGCGCGCGACGGTGGACTCGCCAAAGGGCTTGGTGGTGCGCACGTGGATGAGCCCCGTCATGTTGATGCAACCGCTGATGATGTCGTCGCCGGACTTGGCGGGGCGGGGAACTGACTCGCCCGTGAGTGCGGCGGTGTCGAGCTGGGTTTCGCCTTCGACGATGACGCCGTCGATGGGCACGCGCTCGCCGGGCTTGACCGCAATCACGGTGCCGACGGCGATGTCATCGGGAAAGACCTGTTCGAGCGTGCCGTCGGCTTGCTCGACGTTAGCGTAGTCGGGCGCGATGTCCATCATGGCGCTGATCGACTTGCGGCTTTTGCCCACGGCATATGCCTGGAACAGCTCGCCGACCTGGTAGAACAGCATGACGGCGGCGCCTTCGGCCATGTGCGGGTCGGTGTCGGGGAAGAGCACCATGGCAAACGCGCCGATGGTCGCGACGGCCATGAGGAAGCTCTCGTCGAACGCCTTGCCGCGGCGGATGTTGTTGTATGCCTTTTGGAGCACGTCGTAGCCGGCAATCAAAAAAGGCACGAGGAACAGTGCGAAGCTGGCGTAGATGTCGCCCGGGGTGCCGAATGCGGCAGTGAGGGTGCCGAGCTCATCGAGGGCGTACACCACGGCAAAAATGCCCAGCGCTACCAGGATGCGGTTGCGCTTATGCTCGAGTGACTCTTTTTTCTTGCGCTTCTTCTTTTTCTTCTTGGGGTCGGCGGTGGCCATGATTCGTATCCTCCCATTTGAATGTATGAACACTCGCTCATATAATTTCGCGAGCAAAGGCCGCGGCAAGCGCGGCCTTGCGGGTTGGCGTAAACCTGGGCTAGAGAATGATCTCGCAGTCCGGCTCGGCGTCGGCGGTGAACTCCACAACGCGGTCGAGGACCTCGTCGAACTCGGCGTCATCGGCCTCGAGCGTCAACTTCTGGGTCATAAAGTTGACCGAAACGGACTTGACGCCATCGAGCTTGGCCAGCTCGTCCTGAAGCTCACGCGCGCAGTTGGCGCAGTCGATCTCGTCGAGTTTAAACTGCTTTTTCATGGTGGATTCCTTTCCCCGTATTTGCGGCTTGGGTGCAGGCCGCGCTGGTACCGTGGTTGGTCGCTATTCGCAGATGTGGCTCATGCCCTGGTTGAGCATGGTGTAGACGTGGTCGTCGGCGAGCGAGTATAGGATATTGCGCCCGTCGCGCCGGAATTTAACCAGGTGCGACTGCTTGAGTGTGCGCAGCTGGTGCGACACCGCGGACTGCGAGGTTTCGGTCGCTTCGGCGATGTCCGCCACGCAGAGCTCGCGGCCCATGAGGGCATAGAGGATCTTGATGCGCGTGGTGTCGCTGAAGACCTTGAACAGGTCGGCGAGGTCGTAGAGAAGCTCCTCGTCGGGAAGGTCCTCGGGCGAGCAGGTGGTGGGAATCGCGGGTTCGGTGGCCTCGATGTCGGGTTTCGTTTCATCAACGCGGATGCTCATTGCAATATCCTTTCATATGAACATGCGCTCATATAACTTGCTTCCGATTATATGAGTGTATGTTCATATGTCAATGACGTTCAGGTAATTCGTTGCACAAAATGATGGGGAATAGTGGACGAGATCCCGGAGTGAGCGGTTTTGATAGCCGATGCCGGGGTGGGTGCCCCTGAGCCGTGCAAAAATTGGAGTATTCTGCAACGATAGGGGGTCCGTTAATTTATTGCAGGCCATATAATGCAGTTCAAGAGTTATCTTAGGGTGTGAATCCGATGAGTTCTTCCTCAAATGTTGCCTAACGCTCTCACGCAAGAGTGATTTCGCTTCACATTTGGATCCACTCGAGGGTGATAGACACCCGGCTCTGCTGAATACTCGCAATTTTGCACGTCGCTAAGGTGCCCACCTTGTTAGCCGGTCTAGCTTCCGGCCCCGAAGATCCTGCCCTCGGGCGCGAAGCTGCTTGTTTGGTTGAGTGATGGGCTGTCGGGTTCGACAGTCTGCATGTCATCGATTGCCGGAGCCTCGTTAATCGTCGGATCGTCCAATGTGATGCCTTCGAGCATTGCTTTTTCGAGGTCGATTCGTTGGCGCTCTTCGGAATCCTGGCGAAGCTCCTTCTGAATTCGCTTTTTCTCTTCTATAAACCTTCTGAGCACAAACTGTCTCAGGTCCTCTTGCATGATTTGAAAGTCTTTTGGCAGACGCGAGGGGCGTACGCCCTCTTTCCGCTGGATTGCTTCCATGACCCTAACAAAAGAGCTGGCATGCATAAAGGAATAACGGCTGACGGTGATGATTCCGTACCCCATGGACGCAAGTGCATTCTTGCGCTCCTCATCGATGGCGCGGTCTTCTTCCGCGTCATGATAAAAACCGTTGTATTCAATGTCTGTGCGAGATTTCTTTAGATACGCATCCATAAAGAACTTTTTGCGTCTCGTGAGATTCTTTGCGGCAGTGGTGACCTGCACCTCGTAATCGGTCTCAATTCCCTTAATACCAAGCCCTCCTTCGCTTTTGGGCAGCGTTAGCATCATGACAAAGGCCGTTTCCATAGGAGACCGGCATCCGTCGCGCACACATTGGATCGCCTTTCGGGCAAGAGCCAGACCGTCGCATCTGGTAATGGAATTAAAGAACTGTTTTAATCTCTCGGTCGAGGTGAGCGCGAAACGCTCGGTATAGGAGGTGGAAGAGTCGATTCCAAGGGAGTAAGCGCTGCACAGTTCAAAGTAGTACTCCACTAGTTCGCGAAAAGAAAGATAGGTGGCGGCCTGAAGTGCGCAAAGCTCAACGCCAACAACGAAGATGCCATCTTTAAGCTCTACAAAGCGTGAGTTCGAGAATCGTTTTGAAGAAACGTGGCATTGACAGTCCATCGCGTAGCGCGCGTTCCTGCGATCAAACACCATTACCTCGAGGGAATCATTTGCGTCGAGGGAAACATCATGTTTGGTGAGCCATTCTGCGGCTGCGTCGAGGAGCGTTCCGGTGGGACATGATCCGTAAATCGCGGCAGGACTACAGGACTCGATGCCTTTCGCAGACACCGAATGCGCGGCCTGGTAGACCGCTTTTGCAGTGGTGTGTGACAATACGATACTCATGATATATATCGTGTCAGCTAATGCCGTGTTGACGGTGCTGAGTGGAAAAGCCGTTTTAGAGGTCTAACCAAATGCTGTCCAAAAGCTTGACGCAATTATGAGTTGGTATGCCCTAAATAAAAGTTTTCGCAGCTTAGCTATAGCATATAAATACTCAATTGCCGCACATTTGATAGTGATGCATCACCATCCGACAACGAATTACGTGTCGGGAATTGGCCGAAATCGTTCAAAATGAGGGTTCAGAATTTGTGATGGCTGATCTATCTGTGGAACGTAGGGCGGCCCCGCTGCGGGGTTTCCCGCTGCGAGGCCGCTTGTGATCTACGCCGGAGTTTGTCGTAGACGTTTCTACTTGGCAAACAGGTTCTTGAGGTTGAACTCGGCTTGGACGGTGCGAAGCATGAGGTCGGTGTCGTCCAGGCCCAGATGCTGCTCGCTGGCGTCGGCGGCGAGGGTGCCACGGCGGCGCGCCCAGTTCTCGAGCGCGGCGGGCGCGGACTCGCGGGGGAGCGAGCGCACGTCGGCGTCCAGGCTGCGGCAGATCTGGCGTGAATCGATGACGATGATCTTACCGGCGCGGCGTGCCTCGGCGTAGCCGTCCAGGTGGATCTTGAACCAGCTGTCCTCAAACGCGGCGTTGTGTGCCATGTACGGGTACTTCTTCATGAGCTTGAGCAGCTGCTTCTGCAGTTCCTTGTTCTCGCGGAAGGGCGTTTTGCCGTCGATGTCGTCCCAGGTGATGTGGTGGATATTCGACAACGGCACATCCTCGCCGCGGTAGATGTCGGGCAGACCGCAGTAGTGTGCCTCGGCGTCGTGCGGGACGGCGTCGCTGGTGAGCTCCATGATCTCCCAGCCCACGTTGATGATGTAGCCGCGCTCGGGTGCACGGCCGGTGGTCTCGATGTCGATACCGAGCACGGTGCCCTGGATGGGCTTGCGGGCGTAGGCCACGCCGAGCGCGTCGCGGTCGTCACGTTGCGCAGGCGCGCCTCGCCAATCTGGTCGCACAGGTCGCGGTTGCGGTCGGCCAGGTCGCGCACGGTGGCAAAGTCGAAGCCGGGGTCGCCCTCGGCAGTAAAATACTCGGTCTCGAGCACCTTGAGGGCCTCCTCGCCCTTCTGGCGCTCGGACTCCATGGCGCCGTGATCGCCATAGATAAACATGGGAATAAACGGCTGGCGCTCGTATTCGAGTGCTTGTGAAACGTTCATATAACTGCTCCTTGGATGGGCCGCGTCGTGCGGCTCAGGGTCATTAAGATGTGGCGAGATGATAGTTTACCATGGGCAACTATTGGCATCGCGCCTAGGACAACTACAATACCCTAGTTGACCGCTAGGACTTTTACAATGCTGCCGAAAGACACGAAAGGTTCCATCCGTCATGGATTTACTGATTGATATTCTGCTCGACGCCGGCAAGGACACGCTGTCGCTGGTGCCGTTTTTGTTGGTGACGTATCTTGCTCTCGAGACACTTGAGCACGTTGCGGGCGACCGCGTCAACGGCGCTATCAAGCGCGCCGGCGCTGCGGGTCCCGTGGTTGGCTCGCTGCTGGGCATTGTGCCGCAGTGCGGATTTTCGGCCATGGCAGCAACGCTGTACGCCGGCCGTGTCGTGACCTTGGGCACGTTGGTGGCGGTGTTCCTTTCGACCTCCGACGAGATGCTGCCGCTGCTACTTGCCGAGCAGGTTCCCGTGCAGACTATGGCGATGCTTTTGGCTTCGAAAGCGCTGATCGCACTGGTCACGGGTTTTATCGTGGACGCTGCCATTCGCGGCCTGCGCCGTAACGCCCGCGCGCACGCGGCGATTCGCCGTACCGTGCTGGGAACCGCGGCCAACCCGGCCCACGTGAACTGCGCGCACGACGACCACAGCGGTGGTGACATCATCGACGAGGTGGCCGAGGCAGGCGTGAGCGCCGACCACATCCACGAGCTGTGCGAGCGCGACCATTGCGGTTGTGATGATGAAGATGAACACGAGCACGACCACGGACACAGCCATGATCACGGTCACACGGGCGAGCATGAGCACCACCACGGCCACAGCCACGACCACTCCCACGAGGGCGCGCCCGTTCTGTCGATTATCCGCAGCGCGATCTCGCACACTGTGCAGGTTTCGGTTTTTATTTTCCTGGTGACGCTGGTCCTGGTCGCCGTGCTCGAGACCTTCGGCGAGTCCGCGATCGAGCAGTTCCTGTGTGGCAACGAGACGCTCGCCGTCTTGGGTTCGGCGCTTGTCGGGCTGATTCCCAATTGCTCGGCGAGCGTGGTCATTACGCAACTATATCTGGAAGGCGCGCTGCAACTGGCGCCGATGCTCGCCGGCACGCTCATTTCCGCCGGCGTGGGTTATCTGGTGCTGTTCCGCACCAACCGCAGCGCCCGCGAAAATGCCGTGTTCCTGATCATGATGTACGTCATCGGCGCTGGCTGGGGCCTCATCCTCTCCGCCGTTGGCCTTTAAGTAGATTATTGGGACACGTCTTACGATCTACCCCTGTGACCAGGGCATTTCCCGCTGCCAAAACAAAAAGGTAGATTTTTAGGCATGTCCTAAAAATCTACCTTGGTTAGTGCAGCAACTCGGTGAGGTTGCGTTTAAAGCGAGCGCGGTCTTCGCTGGTAAATGCTGCCGGACCGCGAGTGCGTCCGCCGGCACGGCGTACCTTCTTTTCCTCGTGGCGAATAAACAGCTGCATGTCGATAGTCGCCTTGTCGTACACGCGCCCGCGCACACCGATGGCGGCGGCATCGCGCCCGAGCACCATGCTCGCCAAGCCAATGTCCTGCGTCACGACCACGTCGCCCGCCTGCAGGCGTTCGACAATGGCAAAGTCGGCGCTGTCGGCGCCCACGCTCACATCGAGCGTCGTGACCCAAAATCCGCGTCGCGCGTGCTCGGCATCGCGCGGGTCGTCGCGGCGAATGTGCCGTTCCAGGTTTTGCGTGCTGTTGCCGGCGATAACAACGGCGACGCCCGCCCGCCGCGCGCAGTCAATCGACTCGCGCGTGACCGGGCAGGCGTCTGCATCAATAAAGAGCGTTCGTGGCATCTAGTGCACCAGTTTGCCAAATTGAATAGCACGAACAATCAGCGTTACGCCAAACACCAGCAGCGCGGCGCCGCTAAAGATGACGAGCATCTTGGCCGACCACAGCGGATAGATAAACACGAACATGCCGGCGATGATGGAGAGTGCGCCGCTCAGGATGGCGAGGGCGCGGTTGGACGAAAGCTCGGACTCCAGAATGGACATGACACCTTCGACAATCCAGCCAAAGCCGGCCACGATAACCACCATCGTGGTGAGCGTCGCGGTCGAGAAGGCCTGGTTGCGCAGGATTATGACGCCGCCCAAGATAATGAGTAGGTTGGAGATGATGCTCGTCACGCGCCAGCCGGTGGGCAGCAGCGGCTCAAAAATGGCAGTGAACAGCCTGATGGCAGCAGTGATTACAAAGTAAAAACCCAGGACAGTCGTTAAAAAGACGAGGGACTTGGCGGGTGCAAAAAGCGGCTCTTCGGTGGTTTCTGTGGGAGAGATTCCGGCATAGGCCCAGCTC
>CAJMBB010000089.1 GCA_905211615.1 uncultured Collinsella sp.
CGTCAGCCAGTGATCGGTATCCACAGGAACAGGGTTGTTCCAAGAAAATCCCGATGTTTTGTATCCAAGCTGTGTCAGCGTATAGTACACAAGTCCCGAACAGTCGATGCCGAGATTGTTTATCGTCTGTACCGACAGCGGAGTATACTGATCCTGATTGTATGCGTACCAGTACCCCTTATTTCCAAAGGTATACGGAGAGCCGAGAAGCGTTGCCGCCTTTGCGATCACCGTATCTGCCGATGGAAACGCAGAGTTTTCGGTCGAAGTACTTGCGGCATTTGCAGTAATTACTCCGCTCATTGTAGAGCCGAGCATTGAAAAAGCGCAGAGTCCTGCCATGAACCCTGCGCTAAGTTTCTTTAAAATCTTTGATTTAATTTTAAACATAAAGTACATTTCTCCTTTGATTTCACGCAAAGAAAAAGAGCCGAAATTTCTTCGGCTCTCTCACTTGCATATTTGTTACATATTATCAATAAGCCGATTCGCTTATCGAAATTTCAATTGTATTATCATTTTCATCAAATATTCGGGTTATTTCACCGTATTTATCTGATTTTAAAAATCTGCCGCCCTGTGTATCGAACACATACCATGTTCCCTCCACACATACCAAGTTTGCCATATGACCGTACCAGGCATCCGGTGAGAAAAACGCATACCGACATTCAAGTCCCACGCCTTTACAAGCGTACATTGTTGCTGCTGAGAATACTTGACAATTTCCGCTGACGTTCCCTCTGATCCAATTGTAAACAGCTTCGGCTTTTCCATAATTGCCGCAGCTATCCCCAGACGCTGCTTCATCCCAAGCGAGTATGCTCGGAACTTCTTTTTTTCGTCTGCATCGAGCCCCACGAGCCGCAGGGCAGAGCGAATGTCCTCGGGGGTGGCAACGCCTTTGATCTGAGCGATGAGCTCCAGATTGTCGTAGCCAGACAGATATCCCAAAAAGGAGGGTGCCTCGATCAGCATTCCCAGACTCGGCGGGAACGAGATATCAACTCCGAGCCTTTGACCATCGATTGAGATCTCGCCTTCGGTAGGCTTGATCAATCCGCAGACCGCTCGCATGAGCATGGTCTTGCCCGAACCGTTTATCCCCTGAAGCCCAACCACAGTCCCAGGGTCAACCTCGATGGACACATTGCGCAGGACAACGTTTTTGCCCATACGCTTCGATATGTCCCTAACGATTACGCTCATATCTTGTCCCCCTTTTCTATAAGGTCTGCCCTTCGAAACCACAGTCCGCCCAGCGATAGACATAACGACATAAGCCCAATTGATGACAAGACGCTCGAGCCCGCCGCGATTCCCTCTTTGACAATTCCGCCCCAGCGCAACAGCATCAAGGCGTTACCCAATAGCGCCCAATGTCGTGCATATGCCGAGCAGATCAGGTAGCTCATTAAAACCACAAACGAGACTGACGGCCCAAGCACAAACCCAACCGCTGCCTGCGCAAACGCAAGCGCCTCGAAAGCAAATAAGAGACCTATGAAAAACGGCAGCGCATCCGCCTCGGCAGCTTTGAGAAACCACGGCGCCAAATTAGCCAGCTGAAGCGACTCGCCATGGACGACCGCGCTGAACGAGGAGCTCACCACCAAGCTCCAAATCACAACAGCGCAAACCACCACGAGCAGTGAAAATGCCGTTACCGCCGCCACTGAGATAAAACGCGAGGCCCACCAAAGGGTTCTTGCCCGGCATCGAACAAGTGCTTGCAAACCAAGCCCGTGCAACGATTCGGTCGGATAATCGAGTGTCGTATAGAGAATAAGCAGAATGAGGAATAGCCATCCTAACGGAGGCACAAACATGACCCCGGGCCTAGGCTCAAACGGAGCAGACCCGGCAAACACGAGCGCGAGATTATCCGCAAACCCCAAGGCATCCGTCCTAACCCCATATACAGAAGAAAATCCATAGGCGTACACCAAGTTCGCAACGGTCACTGCCGCAACCGCAATAAAAGTAATGATGTTCTTCTTCAAAACGGTCCTCAGGTCCGCGGCGACCAGCCTAAACAGCATCAGACCACCTTGCGCCTTTTTAAGAATCTCGCGGAAATCAAAGAAAAGACGAACAGCAAAATGATTTCCGCAAACCCCGCTCGAATGTCGGGCCAGTTATTTAGTGATTCCGACCTGATGCTGTTAAGAATGTTGCAGTTAAAGCCAACGCATGAAAGGACGCTAAAAATCCAATCGTTAACAAAGTGCCATGCAACCATAATCAGATATGGAACGACCATCGCCTTGATTCTGCTGCGAAACACAACCGACAGACCGGTCACGGCCATGGATAGAACCCCCAGCGTCACCGCATCGAACAGCGTATAAACCAGCACGTACAACAGAGGCCGGGAATAAAACAGACCAGAAAAATAGCTATGCAGATAGAGCCCGACGTAAGTCGATTCGTCGACCCGGGGGAGATACGCGGGAAACAGCATAGAGACAATCAAGAAGTTCGCGAGTAGCGGAATAGCCGTGACCGCAAACGCAGAGAGGAAGGCGGACAGCATCTTCACCTTCACGTATGCATTTCTAGAAACACGCGTGCAGATCTGTGCCTCGTAACCGCCCAAACGCTCGGACAGGCACGACCACGACCCGGCCAATATGGCAAGCAACGGCAGCGCATAGAAAAACACCGACGCTAACAACGGCGCGTTCGCGCTCACAACAATCCAGTTGCCAAAGCAACTTTCACGCGTTTGGCCGAGGTATGTCTGAGACTGCAGACCAATGCCGTAGCCAAAAGATAACAGCTGCTTGCGCTCAGTCTCGAGCGTCCACCATGCCTCAATGGCGACCGCCATCGAAATTGCAGTTGCAACCATAAGGGTCAACGCAAATATAGGATTGCCAAATATCTTGGACAGCTCGTGCCGTATTAGATTTCCATTCAAGCAACATCACCCTCCCATTGGCCGGGCCGAGCAGTAACGCTCGGCCCGGCCCTAATCACAAGCGGTTAATGATGCGTCGACGCACGGCAACCTTTGCATGAATAGAAAATGATGTCTGTAAACACTCGCTATTGAGTTGATCGCTCAGGCGTTTACATGTTATCTACCTGCGATAACAATGAAATGAGCTCCGCTTTATTCTTGATCTTCAACTGGCGGTAAGAAGCAGACCGCAGTGCTTGCACCGTAGATGCAGCGTAACCGACATCCTCCGCAATAGCCTTTGTCGTTGCGCCCTCCGCCATCATCAGCAAAATTTGCGACTGAACATCAGAAAGGGAGCGAGACGTAAGCAGAGCCAGCTGACGCACGCGAGCCGTTTCGGTGGACCCGTTCGCGCGGTACTCCGAGACGGCCTTCTCGTCCTCAACCGAACGGGCGAGCGCGATGTGCGTAACGAACATGGGCACAGACCAGCAAACAATCACCGTTGCCACGACAACATTGACGGCCGAACTTTGCCCCAACAACGACGCGAGGAACAACGGCTCGAAAACCGTCAGATCCTGCACCATATTGAGCAAGACGACCCAAACAGGAGCCATCGCCCCGAAGCAAAGCATCCATATCCCAAGCATTTTGCACCAAGGACAGCTTCGCAGCACCTTATATGTGAGCAACATCCCCGTCAGCACCGCAAGCCCGTGGATTCGCCCCCTAGCGGCCGCATAGATTAAGGCAACCATGCCCATTGACACCAACGGCACGATAGCCCGGATACGAGCACACACCTTAAACGGACGCAGCTCAACGGCGAGCGAAGCCATAGACGCCACGCCGCAGACCAGGACTGGCACGGCCATCAACGGATCGCGTATGCACCTCCATGCCGCGATATAGATAAAAGACCATTCCACAGCAGATAGCATCGCCCATACGCACGGGCTTCCGAGCCAAATCGCTTCACCTGCTCTATCCAGCGCAGCGCCACGATTCGGTTTTCCACCCGCGTAGCGTAGCGACAGAAGCAGTCCGAGACCCAATGCGTAGCTTAAGAGGGAAAAGGCGACAGCCCGCGAAACACCGGACCCCCAATCGCTATCCGCCATTACCAAGGGACCCGCCGCAAGGAGGATAAAAAATAATGTGAGCAGGTATCGAAACAGCCGGCGCGTTCGAGCTGATGCCACCATATCGTCAGCATGCCGCTGCGGCAGCTCATGCCCTACAGTATCGCCCTCACCCGCAAACAACGCCACGAGCTCGCGCGAGCCCGCAACCGACGCCTTCCCGTATGCTCGGTGAAGCGTTGTTCTCACCGTCGATGGCTTCGTATCCGTCTCCTTGGCAATTTCCGCCGGCGTTTTCCCTTTGAGCAGCAGTCGAACAAACTGCTCTTCTCTAGGCGACAGGGCAGGGGAAAACACCCCCGCATCGAATGTGTCGGACGCGCAGGCGATATCCGAATTGTTGTCCCGTTTCCCCCTTAGCAATGTGTATACGAAGGCGGCAACAGCAATAGCGGACCCCATCGACAGTGATGCAATGACTGTGGCATCGCTTGCAAAGTATGCCACCTCGACAGCCGGAACAAGGCCAATGGGAACTGCTACGAGCACAGAACGGGCAAACACGTCGCCCTGCCCCCGACCAAAGGCGCGGGGACAGCAAAGCAGCGGGACCGCAGCCAATACGAGGTAGACCAGAGGAATTAAAAGCACGATGACAATTGATGCGGCCGTTACAGAGGGCATCCCCCATGGCTCGGGAACGACTCTCCATGAAACTCGACAGCAAAACAGCAGGCAAGACAGGACAACTATTGTTTCTGCAAAAAGCGCGCTCTGCGATCGGCGGGTCCCCCTTTCGCCGTCCCGCGCCGCCCACCGTATCAAAGGAGAGCCCGCCGTATTCCAAATTACATATGAGAGGAGCAACGACCCAGTGAAGCACGAGGCGCATGAAACGCCGCGCAACAGCCAGATAGGCGCAAACACGAATGGAATAGAATCTCCGCGAGCATAGAAGGCCAAGTCGGCCCATTCGGGAACCGTAGCAATAACACCAAGGAAAACACCGATAGCACCGAGATGCTTCGGCCGTCTTATTTCTCTCCCCTTGCGGAGCGCAACACCATGACCAAACGCCGCGAGGCATGCACCAAGGATAACGAGCCAGGTCATCGCACCTGATGCCAGGCCGATTGAAGATGAAAACCGGTGATAAGGGGTGACCGCCATTACGATAAGCGCAACGGCACAGGCAGATGTAGCAGAACGGCGGGAAAAGAGCATATGGCCTCCATAGCGTGTCATTATATCGCTCGGGCTGCTCATTTATCTCCGCGCCTGCACCAGCCAGCATCAACGATTCAGGCGAACTCCAATCCGAGCCAGATCACGGTCCAGCTTTTGTCCGCAGTCCCCGCATCAAAGCGGGATGCGCTTTCCTTTTGAGTATCGATCCGGAAACTGCATCCCGTTCTAGGCCAATATTCTGGGATGCAGTTTCCGCAGCCTACCCCATTCGGAAAACGCATCCCGCAATTTGGACGAAAACTGGGACGCGCTTTCCGGATGGGTCGAGACGAGGGCCAAGCCAGATAGGCCACCTCACCCCGCTACCTTCACCATGCGCCCGAGCGTGCTACACTAGCAGCATCTATGCCACCGCGAATGGCTCGGCCCCGCGCCCGCCGCTCGCAAACGAACTTTAAACGCACGAGGGTTGGCCATGCCGCTTTTCTCGCAACATACCGCCCGGTTCTCGCCGGACGTTCCTTTGGAGGGCACCAGCTCTCGCGAGCTGCTCAAGCGGTACCAGCCGCTCGAGACACTTGCGACCGGCGGTTTTGGCTCCATCGAGATCTGCCGCGACACGCACCTGCGCCGCCGCGTCGCCATTAAACGCATCCCCCTTATCAACGGTGCCGGCATGCCCGCCAGCGACATCATGGATGTCCTGCGCGAGGCGCACACTGCCGCCATGCTTCAACATCCCAACATCGTGCAGGTCATCGACTTTACGCACGACACAGCCTATGCCTACCTAGTCATGGAGTATGTCGATGGCATGTCGCTTGCCGAGTTTTTGCACCGCGTGGACGGCCACTCACTTACCTTTGACGAGGCCGCGGCCATTGCCGATGCCCTGGGCCAGGCGCTCACCTTCGCCCATAGTAATGGCGTACTCCACCTGGACATTAAGCCCGCCAACGTGCTCATCGACCACTCGGGCAATGTAAAGCTCACCGACTTTGGCATGGCGCGACTGTCGTCTGCCGGTGGCTTTGGCGGTTCGCGCGGCGGCACTATCGGCTACATGCCGCCCGAGCAGCTCGATATCGAGACCGGCACGGTCGACGAGCGCGCCGATGTCTTCGCCCTTGCCTGCGTTATCTACGAGGGCCTGTGCGGCAGCGCTCCCTTTATGGCGGCCACGCCCGCCGACTCGCTCGACCGCATCATCGGCGGCGCCACCTATCCCAGCGAGCTGATACCACACTTTCCCCCGGGAGCCGAGGCCGCGCTCATGAGCGCGCTCTCCCCCATGCCGCAGGACCGCCCCAACAGCATCGAGGCATTTTGCGACCAGCTCCTTGCCGGTCTGGGCAGCGTGCGCGAGGGCCGTCGCAGCCTGGAGCAAATGGTTGGCGAGCTTTCGGATGACGAGCAGGAACTCGACGATATCGAGCCGTCGCACTACGAGGACGACGCCATCGAGGTCGACCCCGCACTCGGCTGGGCGGGCACGCGCTGGAGCCATGCGCGCGACTACACCATGCGCACTATCTCGGCGCTAACGTGCGGCACCTTTAGCTTTTTGCTGATGCAAACGGCCGGGGTCGCGGCGCTTCCCGGCCTGGTCATTGCGGCCATCGCGATCGGAGCGGCGGCTGGCCTGGCCCCCCAGATTGGCTCGGCCATCTCGGCTGTGGGCTTTTTGGTGCTCATGGCCAACGCCACCATGCAGGCACAGGGCATCCTGTCGATGTTGCCCGTCGCGGTGATCTTTGCCGCCGCCATGTCCGGTTGGTGGATCGCCTGGGGTCGCACCGAGGCTGCCGCGAGCGCCGCGCTCACCTGTGCACTCGCGCTTGGCTGTCTGACCGGCAATACCTTCCTGGCAGCTGGGGTCACCGCCGGCGTCGCGTCATTTTGGCTCGGCCCGGCAAGCGCCGCAGCGGCAACGGGCATGGGCGCGCTTTTTGCCCGTCTGGCCACGGTCGCGCTTTCAGCCGGAGGCGTACTGGGGCTCGGTAACGTTGCCGCAGCGCTGGGAGACCCACTCCTTTGGGCTGCCTTTGTGCTGGTCGCGGCAACTGCCGCAGCGTCATCTGCGCTGCTCAATGCCCATGCCAAGCGTGCCGATCAGGGCTCAAACCTTGCCGCAATCGCCGCCATCGCTGTCACCGGCATCGGCTGCGCAGCGGCGTCCTGTCTTGCACACCATATGGAAATTGCCGGCCTTGCAGCCGCGGTCGTCGCCAAGGCGGCGGTTGCGGGAACCCTATCCTCTATAATCGTTGGGATATGCCTTTATTTGCTCGGATACCAAAGAACCTATACGGAGAGTGATCTTTCGTGAACTTCCTGAACATCTTCGAGGACCACGTGGCCGGCATCTTCGGTGCCACCCGTGCCCCGTTCTCCTTTAAGAAGCTTGCCAAGCAGGCCGCTCGCGACATGGAGGATCAGACTCTGGTGATCAACGGCGTCAACACGGCGCCGGCACTCTATACCATCCTTATCGCCGCCGACGACGATCCCATGCTCGCCCCGTTCTACCCCGAGCTTTCGCGCGAGGTCCGCGAGTTTGTGAAGGCGCAGGCCGAAAAGCGCCGCTATGTCTTTGTCGGCGAGCCCCTCGTGCGCTTTATGATCGATCCGCAGCTGCGCGCCGGCAAGTTCTCGGTCTTTGCCGAGAACGTCGATGCCCCCACGCTCGGCCGCCTGTACGAAGAAGAGCGCGCC
>CAJMBB010000090.1 GCA_905211615.1 uncultured Collinsella sp.
ATGCGAACCTCCAGTCCGGACCGCCCCGCGGTCCAACTTTCTGTCCGCACCCCCATCGAGGTCACAAAGACCATCGCCACGGAAAACGCACCATATACTACCGAGATGGCAAGCGAAGTTTGCTGCGGGGACAGAAGCTCAGGGATGTACGTCACGCCCACGGCGAGCAGCGCACCCGAGACAGAGCCCAGGACAATGCGCGAGATAAAGAGCACCTGGAAGTTGGGCGCCAGTGCCATAAACAAATTGCCAAGCACAAAGACGATGCTGTAGCACACGAGCAGCTGGTAGCGGCGGAATCGCCCCGTGCTGAGCGCAAGCACCGGCGTCGCGATGGCGTAGACCAGCGCGAACACGCTGATGAGCTGGCCCGCAGTGGCAAGTGATACGCCGAGTTCCGTCGCCAGGTCGCTTTCGATGCCGATGACCACGAACTCGGAGCAGCCGAGCGAGAATCCCAACAGCACGAGCAGCGCCAGGCAGAGCTTGGCGCGCGCAGGGGAGAGCGCGGCGGCGGTTGACTTACTTTTAGGCGTGGTTGCGGCGATCAAGGTTGTCACTCCAATGTCGCATTGATAAGCGGGATTCAATCCCTGCAACTCTAACAGAATGTGACAAAGGGGCAGTCCCTTTGTCACATTGCGCTGCCGGCCAGTCGCCCAAACCATCACAACATTCGATGAAAATCTCGAAATCGAGGAAAAGTGTCGAATGTTGTGACGGTTTTCGTGTCCGGCGCGGGTGAGCTTCGGTGCCGTCTGGGGGTATAAGACTAGCGAGTGTTTATTTGCGAGGCCTAAGGGGCGCCCCGTATGGATATCGATAACTTTGAATGGTGGTATAGCGAGGGCGAGGCTCCGGACGAGGAGTGGGACGAGCCCGCGCCGCGTGACGTGAAGAGCGACGAGGACGAGACCGGCAACGATGCCGCTGTCGAGCCTGACGCCGCTTCCGACTCCGCCGAGCCCCTAACCTTTGAACAGGCCTGGGCCCAGGCCGAGGCCGACGAGGCTAAGGCCGATGCCACGGCCACACTCGGTGAGCCGGCGGACATGTCCATCTCGCCGGCCAAGACCCCGCAGCCGCGCCATAACATCGACCCCGGCAGCACGGCATCCTTCAGCATACTCGACGTGCCCGCGCAAGGCGCCCAGGCGCCTGCGCCCACGCATCGCCCCGACCTGGCTCGCGAGGAAGACGCGGGCCGCCACTCACCACTCGGTCCCATCCTCATCGCCTTCATGGCCGGCGTCATCGCTTGCTCGGCGATCGGAAATGTCTGGAGCCATGTGGAGCAACAGCGCAAAGACGCCGCCAAGGTCGAGATGTCTGTCGAGCAATCGCTCAGCCGCACGCGCTCGGTACATGTGTCGGTCGAGGTCAAGGACGGCGCGACGTGGGACACCGCGCGCGGCGACAGTCAAATGCTCATCCACATCGTGGGGCGCACGCTCAAAGGGCAGACGATTGACGAGTACCAATACGTCAATTCCGCTGGTGACGGCATCGAACTTAAGCCCGGCGACTACGAGCTCACCGTCGATGAACCGCCCGTCGCCACCGACGGCACGCGCTTCCGTGCCTCAAAGCGCATGGTCCCCGTGAACTTTAACTCACAGGCGCCCGACACGGTCGACACCACACCGCAGGGCGGGTTCGACCTTTACGCAATCGCTCAATAACTGCGCCTGCCGCTTCTCCTTGCCGCCAAGAGTGGGACAATAGCCCTCGACACTATTGTTTACTTTTGGAGGAAGTAGCATGTCTACCGTCATTACCATCAAGCGCGGCGGCCTCACCGCGGCCATCGATTCCATGGGCGCCCAGCTCACGAGCCTTGCCCTCAACGGCAACGAGTATCTGTGGCAGGGCGACCCCGCCTTTTGGGGCAAGCACGCGCCCATCCTGTTCCCCATTGTGGGCTCGCTGCGCAACAACACGGCAACGTCTGCGGCCGGCACCTGCGAGATGCCGCGCCACGGACTCGCGCGCATCGTCGAGCACAAGCTGGTCGAGGTTTCGGAGGACGGCTCCTCGGTAACGTACGAGATTACCGATACGCCCGAGTCGCTCAAGGCGTTCCCGTTCCACTTTAAGCTCAACATGACCTATGCCTTGACCGGCGACGCCACCCTCACGCAGACCTTTGCCGTCACCAACACCGGCGACGTGGACCTGCCGTTCTCGGTGGGCGGCCACCCCGCATTTAACGTGCCCGCCCCCGGTGCCGAGGACGAGGCGTTCGAGGATTACGAGCTGGCGTTTACCGAGGCTTGGACCAACGAGGCTCCCATCATCACGCCCGACGGTCTTATGACGTTCGAGGGTAGCTACAAGGCTCCCGATAACTCGGACGTGCTGCCCATCACGCACCGCAGCTTCGATAACGACGCCATCATGTTCACCGATACCCCGGGCTCCACGCTCACGCTGCGCGGCCGCAAGTCGGGCCACGGCGTCAAGATCGACTTTGAGGGCTTTAAGTACATTGGCGTGTGGTCTGCCGCCAACGACGCTCCGTTTGTGGCGCTCGAGCCCTGGACCGGTCATACCACCATGGACACCGAGGACGATGTCTTTGAGCACAAGGTCAACACCATCACCTTGGCTCCCGGCGCTACCGATAAACGCAGCTTTAGCGTCACCTTGCTCTAGAGGTTCCGCCGCTCGGTCGATGCTGCGCGCCGTCCAGAGCGATAATTTGTCATTCATAAGGCAAGGCATAGACCTTCTGGTCATGCCTTGCCTTTTTCATGCCAACTTGTTCGCTCTGGACGTCGCTCGCTGGCATTGCCAAAACATCGACGTTCCCAATGACTACCGTGTGTCTATTAATTTTTCGAGCTTGTGCTGCGCTGCTGGTCGCTGGCGTATATCCTGTTAAGTCGTCAGCATACGATTCAACAGGGAAGGCAGATTATGCATTCTCCCCATCAACGCGACGCGCATCCACAGCCGATATGCAGCCGTCGCATCTTTTTGGGTAGCGCTCTCGCTGCGAGCGCTTCTGTCGTCGCCGGCGCACTTGCCGGTTGCCAGCGTCCCTCCACGCTGGAAGTAGTTCAGCCCACGACGGGTGGCGGTCGCGACGACCTGTCCGATTCCGTGATCGGCAAGGACAAGATCCGCATTGGCATGGAGGCGGCCTACGCCCCGTACAACTGGCAGGTCTCCGAAGCCAGCGAGTACACCATCCCCATCGACAACGTGCAGGGCGCCTATGCCGATGGCTACGACGTGCAGATCGCCAAGATCGTCTGCAAGGCCCTCGGTGGCGAGCCCGTCGCCGTCAAGCAGAGCTTCTCGGGCCTTATCGATTCGCTCAACAACGGCCAGATCGACCTCATCATTGCCGGCATGAGCGCCACGCCCGAGCGCGAGGAGTCCGTCGGCTTTTCCGATCCGTACTTCATTGGCTACTTTGGCCTGTTCGTAAAAGAGGGCTCGCCCTACCAAAATGCGACCAAGCTCAGCGACTTTAGCGGCGCTACGGTCCTCGGCCAAAAGGACACCATGCTCGATACCGTCATCGACGAAATCCCGGGCGTTGTGCACAAAAACCCGGTCGATTCGGTTCCCACGGTATTTTCGAACCTGCTGCAGGGCACGTGCGATGCCGTGACCTACAACACCGAGAACGAGAAGGGCTATATGGCCCAAAACCCGGGCATCGTGCCGATTCAATTTGCCGAGGGCGAGGGCTTTAAGCAGGAGGTCACGGCAAACGTCGGCTGCCGCAAGGGCTCGGACAAGCTGCTTAAGCTCATCGATAAGACGCTCAAGGGTATCAGCCAGGAGGAGCGCGACCAGATGTGGGACGCGTGCCTCGATCGTCAGCCGGCATAGGGAGGCAGCATGAAAACCATCAATCGTCTGGCCTCCTTTATCAAGTCCGACCATCGCTATGTATATCTGGGCACGAGCGTTATCGCGGCGCTCGGTCTGGCGTTTAGCCAGCGCAACCCCACGCCGTTGAGCTTCTTGGCGCCTACGGGCGTCTTCCAGGATTGCCTCTGGGCAATCCTTTGGGCCTGGCTCGTCGCGTCGGCGGCAGCGCTCATCACCAAGCTCATGCACTGGAACGACTATCGCGAGAAATCTCCGTTTGCTTCCGACCGCTTCCGTCACGGCGCGCGCCTGGGCAGCTATGTCGTCGTTGCCATTGCGGCGATCTTCTTTATCGACCGCTGCGTCATGTCGTTTATCGACCTGGTGCAGGTGAGCATTGTCTCGGATTCCAACCCCAGCGACTTTTTGTCGAGCCTGGTCTACATGACCTACAAGAGCGGCGACTTCTTCATTCGCGGTATCGAGATCACCATCGCGCTTGCCACCTTCGGCACCGTCATCGCATTCTTCCTGGCGCTGCTCTTCGTGTTCCTGCGCATTCAGACCTTCGATCGCGTGGACAACGACCTGGTGCGCTTCTTTAAGAGTATCGGCCGCGGCTTTGCGACCGTCTACTCCACCATCGTACGCGGCACGCCCATGATGGTGCAGGGCCTGCTCATCTACTACGCGGGCTTTACCGTTCTGCGCGGCATGGGCTTCGAGACGGCGCAGGCCAATCAGATCTGGAGCACCTTTACCGCGGGTCTTGTCACCATTTCGCTCAACTCCACCGCCTATATGATGGAGGTCCTGCGCGGCGGTATCGAGTCCATCGATCCCGGCCAGGCCGAGGCGGCGCGCTCGCTGGGCCTGTCGCAGTGGCAAGCTATGCGTAAAGTCGTGTTCCCCCAGGGCATTAAAAACGCGATCCCGGCGCTCACCAACGAGCTCATCATCAACATCAAGGATTCGTCGGTGCTCTCGGTCATCGGCGTGTTTGACCTCATGTACGCCACCACCACCGTCGCCGGCGTGTACTACCGCCAGATGGAGGTCTACTGCGTGGCGCTCGTGGTCTACCTGATCCTGACGCTCGTGGCGAGCCGCCTGCTCGAGGCCTTTGGCAAAAAGCTCGGCGCCGAGGCTCCGGTCACGCTGCCCAGCTCCAACTAGGCTCAAGACGAGGAGAATCATCATGGCAGATACCGCCACTACCGGCACCGCGGCCGCCGCACAGACCAATGAGCCGCTCATCCGCGTCGAGGGCCTGCGCAAGAGCTTCGGCTCGCTCGAGGTGCTCAAGGGCATCGACCTGTCCGTTAACCCCGGCGAGGTCGTCACTATTATCGGCGCCTCAGGCTCGGGCAAATCGACCTTTCTGCGCTGCCTCAACCTGCTCGAGACTCCGGACGCGGGCCATATCTGGTTCCACGGCCAGGACCTTACGGCCGAGCGCTGCAACATTAATAAGCTGCGCGAGGACATCGGCATGGTGTTCCAGGGCTTTAACTTGTTCAACAACATGGATGTGCTCGACAACTGCACGCTCGCGCCCGTCACGCTCAAAAAGATGAGCAAGGCCGAGGCTGAAAAAATAGCGATGGAGCATCTGACGAGCGTGGGACTCGAAAAGTTCGCGCACGCCGCCGTGGGTCGCCTGTCCGGTGGTCAAAAACAGCGCGTGGCCATCGCTCGTGCCCTATGTATGAATCCGCAGATCATGCTGTTCGACGAGCCGACCTCCGCACTCGACCCCGAGATCGTGGGAGAGGTGCTCGAGGTCATGCGCAAGCTCGCTGCCGACGGCATGACCATGGTCGTCGTCACGCACGAGATGGCCTTTGCCCGCACGGTGTCCGACCGCGTGGTCTTTATGGACAAGGGCGTAGTGCTCGAGGATGCCGCGCCGGCGGAGCTCTTCGGCAATCCCAAACACCAGCGCACCCGCGAGTTCCTCTCGCGTTATCTCGAGGACAAATAACCGACCGCAAACGCTTATGTGGCAGGGCCGCTCCGGTGGGGCGGCCCTCGTCATCACAATCGAAAGGATGTCATGGCCGAGGTTTGGCGCTTTTTTGCGCATGAGGATGATTTTGCCGATTTGGACAAGGCCGGCGCATGCGAGCGCCTGGGCCGTGTGCTGTCGTTTCCGACCATTTCGAGCATGGATGCCGAGGCGGTGGACTGGCAGCCGTTCGACGACCTGCGCGCGTATATGCAGCAGGCTTGGCCGCACGTGTTCGCGGCGGGCGAGGTCGAGCTTATCGATCATTCGCTATTGGTGACGCTTGCCGGCTCCGACCCTGCGCTCAAGCCCGTCATGCTCATGGGCCACATGGACGTGGTTCCCGTGGTGCCCGGCACCGAGGACGATTGGACGCACGCCCCCTTTAGCGGACATGTGGACGACACCTACATTTGGGGTCGCGGTGCCATCGATATGAAAGACCAGGTCGCAGGCATTCTCGAGGCGGTTGAGTATGCGCTGGCGCACGGTTGGCAGCACGAGCGCACGCTGCTCCTGGCCTTTGGCCAGGACGAGGAGACTACGCAGTACGGCGCAGGCGCCATCGGCCGCGCGCTCGAGGAGCGCGGCATTGAGCTTGAGTACCTGATCGACGAGGGTGACTACCGCATCGTTCCAGCTGCCGAGTATGGCGCGGGCGAGGGCTGGCTTATGCATGCCGATCTCGCGGAGAAGGGCTACGCCGATATCGTGTTGAGGACGCGTAGCGAGGGCGGGCATTCCTCCAACCCCTACGGTGGCACTTCACTCGAGGTGCTCAGCCGTGCCATCACCGCAATCTGCGATATCGAGTGGCCGACACGCGTGACCGATCTGCTTGCCGCACAGCTTGTCGAGCTGGGGCTCTACACGGCCGATGAAATTGCCGCCAACGGGGATGCCATTGTCCGCGATTGCCTCGCCAGCAAGAAGCTCTATCCGCTGGTGACGACCACCTGCGCGCCCACGCAGATCGAGGGTGGCAGCACCGGCGCCAACGTAATGCCGCAGGATATGTGGGCCAATATCAACTTCCGCATGCTCGAAGGCACGAGCGTGGCCGACGTTATGGCGCGCTGCCGTGAGGCGGTTGCCGAGGCGGGGCTCGCCGACCGTGTCGAGGTCGAGCTCGGCCCTGGCAGCTCCGAACCCTCGCCGTCTCCGCGCATCGGCGGACCGGGGCTCGAGGCGGTTCGCTCCATCGCCGCCCGCTATTTCCATGATCCAAAGGGGACGGAGGAAAACGGATCATCCGAGCCGTTGGCGATTGTCCCCTCGACCGTGATCGGCGCGACCGACGCTGCCAACTACCAGCGCATTTGCTCCGAGTGCATTCGCTTCTCGGCCTTTGTGGTCGACGATGACGAGTGCGATCGCGGTGTCCACGGCACCAACGAGCGCATCACCCGCCGCGCCTACCTCCAGGGCATCCGTTTTCTCACCGCCCTGCTCCACACGCTCTAGCATGCGACAAAGGGACTGAGCCGATTTCATCGGTAATGAGACAAAAACTGTCATAGAATAAGACTAAGATATCTTAAGAGACATATGCTGGGGTTGGTATTCCTTGAACGACTGCGGGCATGTGCCAGACTGCCTCGGCCCCCGGGGAGCACCCGGGCAGGTCGCCGTGTGACTGGGGAGGAAATTATGCAGGAGCTCAGAGAGACGACGTCTCGACTCGTGAATAATGCTACCGGGGGGTGTCTAAGCAGGGAACTTCCTGGTGAACACCGGCCGCGCGAGCGGTGGTCCGTCATGTCTTATGGCCGTCGTCGTGGGCTGCGCCCGGTCTCGCCATATGTGATTGTTTTGGCCCTCGCCGTCGCGCTGACGGCGAGTTTCTTCCTGCCGACCCGTGCGGAAGCGGCGTTTTCGGAGGCTTCGGTAGTTTGTGTGACAAGGGGCTAGCCTAGGCAGCAACGCTCTTCG
>CAJMBB010000091.1 GCA_905211615.1 uncultured Collinsella sp.
GAGACGGCGAGTTAGCCGGCAGGTCGGCATGTCAATCCTGGTCTAACAGAGCCTTATTTAATCCCCGTCCCAGAAAAATCATTCCGCAAGTTTTACGCAGCTAAAATAGCCCCGTCCCAAATTGACTACCCTGGCATTGGGGATACCATGGTGGCACCCTAGCGAAAGGATGTTTCATGGCACATGTCGATGACCAGCGTGTGGCGCGCGTGCTCGATGCGCTCGAGGCTCAGCACCCCGGCGCACAGCTGCTCGTAAACGACCCGTGGTCGATCTATTACCTGACCGGCTTTTATGCCGATATGTTCGAGCGTTTTTGCGGCGTACTGCTCGCACGCGGAGCCGAGCCGGTGATTCTGGTCAACGCGCTGCATCAGCTGCCCGAGTATGATAATGCCCGCGTTGCCTACCACACCGATACCGATGTCGTGGCCGATGCCATCGCGCGCGAGATCGATCCGACCAAGCCGCTTGGCATCGATACCGTCATGCGCTCCGGCTTTTTGATGCCCCTTCTGGAGCGCCATGCCGCCAGCGAGTTTTTCCTGGGCGACTTTGCCGTCACCGCCGCACGCACCTACAAGGATGCCGCCGAGCAGGAGCTCATGCGCGCGTCCTCGGCCGCCAACGACGCCGTGATGGCCGACGCCATCAAGCTCGTCCACGAGGGCGTAACGGAGCGCGAAATTGCCGACCAGATGCTCGGTCTGTACCGTAATCACGGCTGCGAGGGCTTTAGCTTTCCGCCCATCGTGAGCTTTGGCGCCAACGCTGGAGACCCGCATCACGAGCCCGACGACACCGTACTCAAGCGAGGCGACGTGGTGCTGTTCGACATTGGCGGACGTCGCCGCAACTACTGCTCGGACATGACACGCACGTTCTTTTGGGGCGAGACGGACGAGGAGACGGCACATATCTACGACATCGTGCGCCGCGCCAACGAGGCCGCCGAGGCGCTCATCGCACCGGGCGTTCGTATGTGCGACCTGGACCGTGCCGCGCGCGACGTGATTGAGGACGCTGGCTACGGCAAGTACTTCACGCACCGCCTGGGCCACTCGATCGGCCTGCAGGACCACGAGCCGGGCGATGTCTCGCTCGTCAACGAGCAGGTCGTAGAGCCAGGCATGACCTTCTCCATCGAGCCGGGCATCTACCTCCCCGGCCGCACCGGCGTCCGCATCGAGGACCTGGCCCTGGTGACCGAGAACGGCGTCGAGATTCTCAACGCCTACCCCCACGATCCGGCCCGCCTAGACTAACCCATCCCCAAGCCCCAAACTAAGTTGCGGTGAAATACGGACTGTTTAAGGCTTCTAGCCCATAAAACAGTCCCTATTTCACCGCAACTGCCAAGGGGACTAGAGTAGCTGTCCTGATGACAAAACGAAAGGCCTCCCGATTCCCCGAAGAGAACCGGGAGGCCTTCTTATGTCCTAGAGCCCTAAGGCTCTAAGCACGTTGCCTTACTCCGTGCGATGACGCAGTTTTTCGATCGCTGCGGCGATAAGAGCCAGCAGGCCGGTTCCGCCAAGCGTCGCAACGGTCACGGCAGTGTTGTCGCCCGTCTCGGCCAGGCTTCCCTTAGCGGCCTTCTTGCCATTCTTCTTGCCCGAAGGATCCTTGGCATCGGGCTTGGCACCGTTATCCTTGCCGCTCGTCGGCTTCTGCACGACAGCAGGCTCAACAACCTCGACGGTCACCGAAGCAGCAAGCTGTTGAGGCGCCGGCGTCTCCGTGGCGCCATCCTCGGCAAGCGCCGCAATCGTCGCGGCGTCACCGTCAACGGGCATCGTCGCGGTAATGACAACAGTTCCGTTCTTGAGGGCCTTGACCTTACCGTTCTCGACCGTAGCGATCGTCGGATCGGACGAGGTCCACGTCACGGTACCACGCAGCAGCGCGCCATCGGCCGCATTGCTAGCCGCAGCAGCAAGGTCAATTTCCTTGCCACGCTCGACCTTGAGCACGGTTTCGGACGTCGTTGCCTTGCCGTTTTGGTCAACAATAACGAGCCCCTTGGCTGCCGGGCGCGGCTTAACGCGTACCATGCAGCTGACCGTCAGATCCGTACCGCGAACCTTACCGTCCACGGTCACATCATCGGCACCCCAATCCAGTGCGGGGACATTCTCCCAATCGACATCGTAGTCTTCCTGGCTGTCGTCTTTCATCATCACGGAGACCTTCTTGGGCAGCGCCTTCAGCACATCGGCGGCAGAGCTTGCCTCGAACACCTCAACGGGAGCGAACGTCGCAGGCCTCACGGGAATCTCGCTTGCCGGCGTCTCGACGACCAGCTTGCAGGTCGCCTTAAGCGTCGTGCCCTCGACGGAGCCCTCGAGCGTGTACTCGCCAACAGCGGCAAGTTGCTTGTCCAGGCCATCCGTATTCCACGTGACCGTGGCCTCATCCGTGTGGCCATCGGAGTACATCACGGCAACCTTCTTGGGCAGCTGCCCCGTCACGGCATCGGCCTTTGCATCGCGCTCGACCGTAATCTGTGGCACCTCGGCAACCTTGTTGATTGTCGTCGTGGAGGTGACGACAACTTCGACCGGCAGGTTGCCGTTCACCGTCACGCCCTTGGCGACGACGCTGTTGCCGTACGCCGCAGCCGCATCCGGAACCTCAGTCCATGTGATCTCGGACTCCGCCGTCGTCTTGCCGTCCTTCATGCGAACGGTCGCCTTCACGCCCTTGAGCGCATCACGCACGGCGTCGGCCGATGCGCCCTCGGGAACGCTAACGCCCGCGACAGGCTCAACAGACGCCGGAATCTCGGCATCGCTCTTCACGACCGTAATCGTGCACTCTGCCTTTTGATCGGTACCGGCAACCTTGCCCTTGACCGTGACCTCGCCTTCCTTGGCAAAGTCCTTGTCGGAGAAACCCTTGGTGTCCCACTTCACCTCGACATCGGACTCGGTGTCATCCGAGTAAATCGCCGTGACCGTAGAAGGCAGCTTGGCCAAAACGTCGTCCGCCTTGGTGCCGCGCACGACCACAATGTCTTCAGCGACATCGATGTCGACAATATGCGCCGTCACCTTGACCTGAGCCTTAACGGTCATGCCGTTGTCCGTAAGGCCCGTGACCTCAAACTCAGTACCGGCACGGCCCAGGCTGTCGACCTGAGACCACTTAACGGGCGTCTCATTCTTGGTCTTGCCGTCCTTCATGACAACCGTCACCTTGGACGGCAGCTTTTCCATAAGGTCGCTGACCTTAGCATTGTCCGCAATCTCAATAGCATCGATCGGCTCGACGTGGTCGGGCGTCTGGGCATCCTGATCCACCACGGTCACATTGCAGGTCACCTTGGCACCGTTGAGCTTAACCGTGCCCGTGATCTCCACGGTGCCGGTTCCGTTGAGCAGCTTGTCCGTAACGTTAGAAAGATCCCAAACGTCAATGTCGAGCAAATCGGTCGAGCCGTCGGAGTAAGTCGCCACAACTTGCTTGGGCATCTGGGCGTACAGATCCTGCTTGGACGTGCCCTTGGCAACGCTAAACGACTTGGCCTCGAGCTTGGTAATGGTTCGCGGCGCCTCGGAGACGTTGACGTACACGATGGCGTTGACGTTGTCGACATCCTTGAGCTTGCCGACGAGTTTATACGTACCCTTCCTGGCGAGCGGCTTGGAGAGGTCGATGCCGTCGGTGTCGGTCCACTTTTCGATCTCGATGCCGCCTAAACTGCCCCGAGTATCCCGCGCTGAGCCATCCGAGAAATATACGGACACGGCATCTGGCAGCTCCAGCATCGATCCGACCGTGGTGTTGACCACGACTGCCTCGGGCTGCAACGCGACCTTCTTCGCCTTCTTGTCGGCAACCGTCACCTTGGCGGTCACGTTGCCGTTCTCATCCACGCCGACCTTTTGGCCGTCATCGTCAAGCAGCGCCATAACAGCAGCGGCATCAAAGCCGACCACATGGCCCGTCGCATAGAACGTGCCAGGCCGCTCGTACTTCTCGGGCGCGATCGGATCCCAATCAATAGCCGCCGTCGAAACGGAGCCGTCGCTCATCTCGACCGCCATCTTGGACGGCATAGCCGGCGCAGTGCCCGCCTTGGTGGTCACTGCGGTCTCGCCGTTATCGATTGCCTTCTCAACACCTTGGATAACGATCTTGGTCTGAACAGTGAGACCGGTGTTAGTGCCGTCACCGTATCCGTCGAGGCCGCTTGCAAA
This sequence comes from uncultured Collinsella sp., assembly GCA_905211615.1. Taxonomy (GTDB): domain Bacteria; phylum Actinomycetota; class Coriobacteriia; order Coriobacteriales; family Coriobacteriaceae; genus Collinsella. The sequence continues at coordinate 4,203 of CAJMBB010000091.1, forward strand.
CAGCGTGCCAGACACTGTCGTGACCTGACCCGGCTCTCCGGTATAAACCGAGGGACGAACGTAATCCCATTGAACCTGGGCATTATGAGTTTTGCCGTCACTCGTGGCAACCGAGACATTCCACGGCAGCTCGGGGAAAACACCGCTGGCCGTATTAATGCGCTCGGGAACGGCAACGGAGATGACGGAACAGACGTCAACAGTGATTGTCGCCTCGGCACCACCTTGGAGCTTGCCCTTCACCTTAAACGAACCGCCCTTGGCATAAGCGTCTTCGGCGACACGGTCCCATGTGACCTTTTCGCGCTGGGGCTCAGAAGACACATCGTTGTCGTATCGAACCTCAAGGTATTCCGGCAGCATCGGCTTGGTGCCGGGGACGGTCCATATGGTTCCGCCCTGAACCGAGGTTGCCTTACTCGCGATCTTAACGGTGGCAGTAATCGGAACGTCGACAGTCTGCATGCCGTACCCTGCATTAAAGCTAATTGTTGCAGTGCCGCGTACCACGCCGCCCTGGGTCCAATCGAAGCCCTTCGTGTTCCACTTGGTCTCGGCGTATTTGTGCGAATAGTCCGGATGTTCTGCCGCATCGGGGCTGACAAGTTCGACATAGCCGGGAAGCATGGCGGTGCCGTCGCTGCCCTTGAGCACTGTAATGGTTTGTGGCTGAGCCTCCCAGTTTTTAGTCACGATGACGTGCACTTTCACGGGGATATTCGTTCCGGCGACCGTTCCGGTAATCGTGCAGTCCTTCTGGGGGCACCTATCGTAGGTATCCCAGTTGACGCCGAGACTGTCAAAAGTCGTTCCATCCTGCAATACGCCGGACACGTAGAAGTAGTCCAGATTGACTTCCTCACCGGGGTAAATAACGCGCCAGTCCTCGTACGACTGCCCAAGCGTCACGCCATTCTCGCTATAGTTATTGACGCCCTTGACCTCGCTGCACACCGCGATCGCGTTGACCTTCGCCAGCGAGCCAGTGATAGTACCGGTAATTTCGTACTCGCCAGGCTTGCCGTCCAGCAGTTCTTGAGGAAACTCATCCCAGCTATAAGGCTGCCCCGACGAATACTGGGGATAGAACGAGCTGCCATCCGACAAATACAGCGTGGATGTGTAGCGCGGAGCCAGAAGTCCGGCGCCGGGAACATAAGCAATCTTGCCGATGTTGCTGTCCTCGAGATCGCAGACGTTGACCGTCGCCGTAGCCGGAATGTTAGAGCCGGTAAAGTATCCGCTAACCGTAATCTGGCCAAGGTTCTTTAGGGCGTCCTGACTAATCGTCGACCACTGAACGGGGAAATTGCCTCGCGAGCCATTCCACATCGTAGCCTCGATTGAACCCGGCATATTGGGCTGGCAACCGATAAGCGTGCTTGTCGATGTCGAGGAAGGCATCTGCAGGGCGCGGACGGAGATGGTCGCCGTGACTCGGTTGCTGTCACCCAGCTCCACCTGAGTAGACGATGAAGATGAGGTATTGGTCCAATACGACAGCGAACCGGAAAGCTTAAACGACCCCTCACTTGCCACCTGCGTGTCCAAAATAGGGTCCCACGCAATGTTGCACTGCTTCTTTGTACCGTCGGTGAATGCAACCTCAACGCTGTAGGGAAGACCGCCGCCCGTTGTAGGACGTACGCCGACGGGCGTGTTAACGGGAGCAAGAGCGTCGATAGAGGCAACTTCTTTGACCTCGACCTGAGCAGTTACCTTTAGGCCATTAGCGGCTGAAGATTCGTTATATGTCACAAGCGTGCCCGTGACCGTATAGGTGCCTGCCTTTTGGAATTGAGACACGTCGGCGTTGTCCCAGTTAACCTGATAACCTTGGGTGTATGTAGTGTTATTTGACTGCGTAAACGGGAAATAGACATACGTGCTAAGAGGAGAAATGTCGCCGACCACGCGCTCAAACCTCAGAGAATTAAGATCGAGTACGTCCTTAGGATCTTTGACGGTAACGGTGCAGGTAACCTCACGGTAATCAAAACCGTTTAGTTTACCTTTAACCGTAAACGAGCCCACCTTAGAGTAAAGCGACGCGTCGAATGAATCCCAAGACACCGGGATCTGCTCGGTGGCCCCGCTATCAAAGACAACCGAAGCAGAATACGGCAGAGACGGGACCTCACCGGTTAGGGTCGTACACGTCAACTCGGTCTGGACGCTCTTGACCGCGCGGACTGAAACCGTACAGTGCGCAAGCATGGAAGGATAGTTCTTCAAATGTCCCTCGACAACAAAGGTTCCTTCCTTTTGATACTGGTCTGCCGAAATTTCATTCCACTCAACCGGGCACGTATGAGATTGTCCATTTGAATAATCGACCGACATGCTAGACGGAAGCGCGGGAGCAATACTAGCCGCGGTCCATACCCATGAGCCATTGCTGGTTGAGCGAGGAACGTATACCTTAAGCACGCCGCTCACTTCGTACGGCTCCGCGAGCGTGATCCAATTGCTATTCACGCTAACGCCGGTAATCTGACCGGTGATGGGGACTTCGGATTCCTCCGTCGCCGTATCAAATGCCGTCTGCGACTTTTCGTCCCAATCAACATACGCCGAGGTCTCGGTGCCATCCGACAGCTTTACCTTAACGCTCGAAGATTGGATCTGGCCGTAGTAATCGGCACCGACGTATTTTTCCAGAATCGGGTTGGCATCGATCGACTCGACCGTAATGCCGCTTTCGTTGCTCGTCTCTGTGACATCGGGGGCGCTTACTGCCGCTGGATTTACCGCTGCCAGGTCCGCCGCAGTAGCCTCGATGACCACGCGCTGCTTGACTGTCTGCGTGGTGCCATCGACGGTGCCTTCGAACTCATACGAGCCGGCAGGCAGCTGCGCGAGAGTTGCCGGAGCGTCGGCGCCATTCAACTTCCAGGTGACGTTTTCCTGCTTGGTGGTACCGCTCTCGTAGGTTGCCGTTACAGTTTGGGGCAGCGTGGCGTAGGATCCCTCGGCAACATGCAGCTCGTTCAGGCTGGCAAAAGAGGCGATCTTGTCTTCATTCTGGTCTTGCGAGGTTGCCTGACCGGTGTCCGCAGACGTGGCAGCCGCACCCGTCGCATCGCTTTGTTCGGCAACGACTTGGGTGGTATCACCCTGCATCATCTCGGCGAACGCCTGCGGCGGCACCGAGCCGACCGTCATCGTCAGAGCCAAACCCGCGGTAATGGCCGCGTTGACATGCCTTCTGTTCATGTTTCCTCCCGACACGCTCAACGGACCAAACAGCACAGGTCCGATTGGCAAGTTAAGTTGAGCGTATCCTTCGCCAATGGAGGTTTGCAATATGCCACAGGTTAAGCGGCATAAATGGTTTCGTAAACGGGAGAAATCAGGTGACGTATTTAAGTGACGAAGGGGCAGTCCCTTTGTCACTTCCCACCAACACCGCGCCACAAAAACGGCCTATCTACTACGTTTAACCCACATGGGTCGACCATAACCGGGTTTTCGTAAAACTGGCAAGCCTTCTACCTGCACTGATAATTGTTCTCGGGGGAAGCGGGCACTGCGGGGCGCGGCA
>CAJMBB010000092.1 GCA_905211615.1 uncultured Collinsella sp.
GCGGCCGCGGCGGCCCGCGCTGCATGAGCATGCCCTTCTGGCGCGAGGACCTCTAGGGTCTTCAAGGACCCCTACAGGTCATAATATATACATCTAGCTGCCATTAGATGTCTCCCATTGGGGCGGTGCGGGTTTTCGCACCGCCCCAATCTTGTATGAGGAACGTCAACACGATTGGATGACTGCTTTTGTAAGGAGCTTGGCCATGGACATCAAGACGATTGGCGTTGAGGAATGGCTCAACGTTTGGGAGAAGAGCGCCACGTGGGACATCGCCCAGTCGACGATCTCGTCGCTCACCATGGGCGAGCTGCGCGCGCTCGATGAACAGGGCGGCGCCACGTTCTACGAGCGCCTGGACCGCGAGAAGATGAACTACGGCTGGATCGAGGGCTCGCCGGAGTTTAAGGCCGTGGTTGCCAAGCTGTATCGTCGGGAGGTCAATCCCGATCACATTCTGCAGACCAATGGCTGCACGGGCGCTAACCTCAACGCCATCATGGCTGTGGTCGAGCCCGGCGACCACGTTATCGCCGAGTGGCCCACCTACGCGCCGCTCTACGAGATTCCGCGCACGCTGGGCGCCGAGGTCGAGTATTGGGAGCTTCGCGAGGAACTCGGCTGGAAGCCCGATATCGAACAGCTTAAGCGCCTGGTTCGCCCCACCACCAAGCTCATCTGCATCAACAACGCATCGAACCCCATCGGTACGGTGCTCGATGCCGATATGCTCGACCAGATTGCCGAGATCGCCCGCTCGGTGGGCGCCTATGCGCTGTGCGACGAGGTGTACTTGCCCCTCGAGAACACCGAGTCCTTCATGTCGATGGCCGATGTGTACGAGAAAGCCATCGTCACCAACTCGGTGTCTAAGACTTACTCGACGCCTGCGGCCCGCGTGGGCTGGGTCGTGGCAGACGAAGAGGTGTCCAACCGCATCCGTACCTATCGCGATTACACCATGATCTGCGGCGGTGTGTTCAACGACGCCCTGGCGACCTATGTGCTTGAGCACAAGGACAAGATCCTCGAGCGCAATCGCAAGATCGTGTTTGGCAACCGCGATATCGCGCAGGCTTGGATCGATACGCAGCATCGCGTTTCCTGGACGGCCCCGCAGGGCGTGTCTACCTCGTTTATCCAGCTGGACATTCCCGAGGATGACGAGGAGTTCTGCAAGCGCCTGCTGTCCGAGAGGGGAGTGCTGCTGGTACCCGGCAGCCGCTTTGAGCTTCCCTGTGGCGCACGCCTGGGCTACTGCGCGAGCGAGGACGTTCTGCGCGAGGGCCTGAGGCTTTTGGGCGAGGCACTGGCGGAGTTTGATCGCTAGGATTCCGATGATCTTCGAGGGCGTTATCTAAATTGGCCAAAGATAATCGAAAACGGACCCGTTTCCCTAGTGAAGCAGGTCCGTTTTTCTATACCGAGAAGTCAAGTTGTTACAAATGGGGCCGTAAAGCGAGCCGGTATCCGCTGGGCCTTATACTGAGTTTCCGGTGAACGGTATCAAGCGACTGGTAAACGGTAATTTATTTACCAGAAATGAATAGGACAAACTTTTTTCTGAATAAAAATGAAAATGGTTGAGACGCGGTATGAACCGCTAATTCTATTCATAGCTTTATTAGAAATATGCAATTTGAGGGTGGTTTAATAAAGCTTAGTTCCATTTACTATCTGGACTGAAAACGCGTTTAAGCACGTAAATACACTTTATTAAATCAAAGTGTGCCATGCGTGAAGTATATGTGTATGCCGTTCACCCCTTATATAAAACCGTTCGGGGGCGAGGTGGAAGTATGGACTGATTTTGGATATAAATATGTCGTCAGCAATAACGCCTCACACGGAGGGGCGCTAACGAATCGGCCCTGACAGGGGCCCGAAAGAAAGGTAGGAGGCCATGACGAAAGGTCTGCACGTGCCTTCCGAGATCGGCAAGCTCAGGAAGGTCTGCCTGCACCGTCCCGGCGACGAGCTCCTCAACCTGCCGCCCGACGAGCTCGAGCGACTCCTGTTCGACGACGTCCCGTTCCTGGAGGTCGCGCAGCAGGAGCACGACACCTTCGCCCAGATCCTGAGGGACCAGGGCGTGGAGGTCCTCTATCTCGAGAACCTCGTCGCCGAGGTGTTCGACCAGGTCCCCGGCGCCCGCGCCGAGTTCACCGACCAGTACATCGCCGAGGCCGGCATCCGCGGCCAGCACATGCCGCAGATCGTCCGCGAGAAGCTGGACTCCATCGAGGACAACCTCGAGTTCGTCAAGAAGACCATGGCCGGCATGACCAAGTCCGAGATCGACATGCCCCTCACGGCGTCCACGACCCTCGACTCCCTGGTCAACTCCGAGTCCGAGTCCGACCTGATCATCGACCCGATGCCCAACCTCTACTTCACCCGCGACCCGTTCGCGGTCATCGGCGAGGGCGTCAACCTCAACCGCATGTACTCGGTCACCCGCAACCGCGAGACCCTGTACGGCAAGTACATCTTCAAGTACCACCCCGACTACAAGGACGTCTCGCTGTACTTCCGCCGCGACTGCCAGTTCCACACCGAGGGCGGCGACGTGCTGAACATCAACGAGAAGACCCTCGCCGTCGGCATCTCCCAGCGCACCCAGGCCGCCGCGATCGACGTCATGGCCCAGAACATCTTCTGGAACTCCGACTCCAAGGTCGAGCGCATCCTGGCCTTCGATATCCCGGTCTCGCGCGCCTTCATGCACCTCGACACGGTCTTCACCCAGATCGACGTCGATAAGTTCACGATCCACCCCGCCATCATGGGCACCCTGCGCGTCTACGAGCTGACCGCCGGCAAGAACCCGGGCGACGTGAACATCCGCCTGATCGAGGACACCCTCGAGCACGTCCTGGAGGACGCCACCGGCGTCGACCAGGTCAAGCTGATCCCCTGCGGCGGCGGCGACCCGATCGCGGCCTCCCGCGAGCAGTGGAACGACGGCTCCAACACCCTGTGCGTCGAGCCCGGCAAGATCTGCGTCTACGCCCGCAACACCGTCACCAACGACGTGCTGTACAAGGAGGGCCTGGACCTTCTCGTCGTGCCCTCCGCCGAGCTCTCCCGCGGCCGCGGCGGCCCGCGCTGCATGAGCATGCCCTTCTGGCGCGAGGACCTCTAAGTCTTTCCGTTTCCGGTGCGGTCCCCCTACAACCGCACCGGCTTCGCCCGTTAAACGGGCAACACTAATACTTACGTAATTCATTTCTTCGAAAGGAAACGAACCATGGGTGTTAACCTCTCCGGCCGTAGCTTCCTCAAGCTTCTCGACCTCACCACCGAGGAGATCGAGTACCTGCTCAAGCTCTCCAAGAACTTCAAGGATATGAAGCGCGCTGGCGTTCCGCACCGCTATCTCGAGGGCAAGAATATCGTTCTGCTCTTCCAGAAGACCTCCACTCGTACCCGCTGCGCCTTCGAGGTCGGCGGCATGGATCTGGGCATGGGCGTCACCTACCTCGATCCGGGTTCGTCGCAGATGGGCAAGAAGGAGTCCATCGAGGACACCGCCCGTGTTCTCGGCCGCATGTATGACGGCATCGAGTTCCGTGGCTTTGCCCAGGACGACGTCGAGGAGCTCGCTGCTAAGTCCGGCGTGCCCGTGTGGAACGGCCTGACCACCGAGTGGCATCCCACCCAGATGCTCGCCGACATCCTGACCGTCCAGGAGAACTTCAACTACGACATCAAGGGCAAGACCCTCGTCTTCATGGGCGACTGCAAGAACAACGTCGCTCGCTCCCTCATGGTTGTCTGCTCCAAGCTCGGCATGAACTTCGTGGCCTGCGGCCCCGAGGAGTGCATGCCCGCCGACGACGTCATCGATGCCTGCAAGCCCATCGCCGAGGCCAACGGCTGCACCATCAAGCTGACCACCGACGTCAAGGACGGCGTCACCGGTGCCGACGTTATCTACACCGACGTGTGGGTCTCCATGGGCGAGCCCGACGAGGTCTGGGCCGAGCGCATCGCTCAGCTCACCCCGTATCGTGTTACCTCCGAGGTCATGGCTATGGCCAACCCGGGCGCCATCTTCCTGCACTGCCTGCCCAGCTTCCACGACACCAACACCACCATTGGCGCCGAGAAGTGCGAGCAGTTCGGCATCACCGAGCAGGAGGTCACCGACGAGGTCTTCGAGAGCCCCGCTTCCAAGGTCTTCGATGAGGCCGAGAACCGCATGCACACCATCAAGGCTGTCATGTACGCCACGCTCAAGTAAGAGCATCTAGCATCTCGCTCGGGGTGTATTGCTGCTCACCCCGAGCGGTTTTGTCTGGTAAATATCTCGCGTCGGGCGGTGGGCACGGCACGGAAGATCCGCTTCGCGCGAGACGGTTAAATGATTTATGAAGGGGGGATGAGAACCATGACTGAGACCGCTAAGAAAAAGCGCGGTATGCCTTCATCGTTCACCATTCTTCTTGCTCTGCTGGCAATTGTTGCAGTAATTACCGTTATCGTCTCCGGCACGTCCGGCGGCGCGGTTACCGCAGCCCGCCTGAGCGATTTCTGCACCGCCCCGATTAAGGGCTTCGCTGACGCTCTGCCCGTCTGCCTCTTCGTTATGATTCTGGGCGGCTTCCTTGGCATGATGACCGAGACCGGCGCTCTGGACAACGGCATTGCCGTCCTGGTGCAGAAGCTTAAGGGCAACGAGATCATGCTCGTTCCTGTCCTTATGCTCATCTTCTCCCTCGGTGGTACCACTTATGGTATGTGCGAGGAGACCGTTCCCTTCTACGCCCTGCTCGCCGCTACCATGATGGCCGCTGGCTTCGACCCCATGGTCGGCGCCGCTACCGTCCTGCTCGGCGCTGGCTGCGGCTGCCTGGGCTCCACGGTTAACCCGTTCGCCGTCGGCGCTGCCGTCGACGCTCTGACCGGCGTTGGCATTGAGGTCAACCAGTCCATCATCATCGGCCTCGGTGCCGTCCTGTGGATTGTCACTACTGCTATGTCCATCGTCTTCGTGATGAACTATGCCAAGAAGGTCAAGGCTGACAAGGGTTCCACCATCCTGTCGATGCAGGAGCTCAAGGACGCCGAAGAGGCTCACGGCAAGGCTGCTTCCGAGGTTCACAAGGAGGTCAAGCTCACCGGTCGTCAGAAGGGTGTTCTGATCGCCTTCGCCTTCACCTTCGTCGTCATGATCGTCGGCTTCATCCCGCTGGCCGACCTCAACGAGGGCGTCGCCAACTTCTTTGACGCTGGCGCTGTCTACGATGCCGACGGTAACGCCATCGTTCAGGGCTGGTCTGCCCTGATCACCGGCCTGCCCATTGGCCAGTGGTACTTCGACGAGGCTTCCACCTGGTTCTTCCTCATGGCTGTCCTGATCGGTATCATCGGTGGCCTGTCCGAGAAGCAGATTGTCAACACCTTCATTAGCGGCGCTGCCGACATGATGTCCGTTGTCCTCGTCATCGCTCTCGCCCGCGGTATCTCCGTCCTCATGGCTAACACCGGCCTCGACGTCTACGTCCTCGACGCTGCCGCCAATGCCCTGGCTGGCCTGTCCGGCGTGATCTTCGCTCCCATGAGCTTCCTGGTCTACTTCGGCCTGTCCTTCCTGATCCCCTCGACCTCCGGTATGGCCACCGTCTCCATGCCCATCATGGGACCGCTGGCTGTTAAGCTCGGCTTCTCGCCCGAGGTCATGGTCATGATCTTCTCCGCCGCCATCGGTGTCGTGAACCTTTTCACCCCGACCTCCGGTGCCATCATGGGCGGTCTCGCCCTGGCCAAGATCGAGTGGACGACCTGGCTCAAGTTTGCCCTTAAGCTCATCGTCGCGCTCTCCGTCGTCTGCGCCATCATCCTGACCGTCGCCTGCGTGTTGATCTAAGTACCCAACGGGTACCCCACGGAAACCTTGACGATCCTGTAGAGGATCACCTGGTCATCGTCTGTCCGGTGGGGTAAACCCACCGGTAGACTCCTACCTTTAGCCCCCTTCCGTTCCGTGCGCGGGAGGGGGCGCTCTCATGTTGCGCGGTTCTACGAACCGCGCAACCAGTCGACGCTGCGCGCCGTCCAGGACGACAATTTGTCATTCAAAAGGCAAGGCATGACCAAAAGGTCTATGCCTTGCCTTTTTCATGCCAACTTGTACGTCCTAGACGTCGCTCGCTGACTTATGCTCAACCTGCGACGTTCCCCTTGTTGGTACAGGGGAAGTGCGTTGGGGAGGGCGGGCTCCGTTATAATCGCCTAGAACATTAAATGGAAACGGGACGGGAGCCATATATGCGCCAGGGTTTCGACAACGCGAAGTATATCGAGCTGCAGGCTGCTCACATTAAGGAGCGCATCTCGCAGTTTGGTGGCAAGCTCTATTTGGAGTTTGGCGGCAAGCTGTTCGATGACTATCATGCGAGCCGAGTGCTGCCGGGTTTTGAACCGGACAGCAAGTTCCGCATGCTCAAGAGCATCGCCGACGATGTCGAGGTTATCATCGCGATCAACGCGAACCACATCGAAAAAAACAAGGCTCGTGGTGACCTTGGCATTACCTATGACGAGGATGTTTTGCGCCTGGTCGACCTGTTCCGCGGCAACGGCTTTGCCGTCGCGGCTGTGGTCATCACCCAGTACGCCGGCCAGCCTGCTGCCGATGTGTTCCGCAACCGCCTGAACGCGCTCGGTATTCCCGCCAAGCTGCACTATCCCATCGAGGGGTATCCGCACGATGTCGATCTAATCGTGTCCGACGATGGCTACGGCAAGAACGAGTTTGTCGAGACCACCCGACCGCTCGTCGTGGTCACTGCCCCCGGTCCTGGCTCGGGCAAGCTTGCCACCTGCCTGTCTCAGCTCTATCACGAGCACAAGCATGGCACGGCCGCCGGCTATGCCAAGTTCGAGACCTTCCCGGTTTGGAATCTGCCCCTTACGCATCCGGTCAACATTGCCTACGTGGCCGCCACGGCTGACCTCGACGACGCCAATATCATCGATTCGTTCCACCTTGAGGCCTACAACAAGACCACGGTCAACTACAACCGCGACGTCGAGGCCTTCCCGGTAGTCCGTGCCCTGATGGAAAAGATCCTGGGCAAGAGCCCCTACCAGAGCCCTACGGACATGGGCGTCAATATGGTTGGCTTTGCCATCACCGATGATGATGCCTGCCGCGACGCTTCCAAGATGGAGATCGTCCGCCGCTACTTTACCGCGGTCGAAAATGTGCGCCGTACCGGCGTGGGCGATGAGCAAGTCGACCGTCTCAAGATTATTATGAAGAAAGCCGGCATCGATAAGAACTACTCACCGGCGCGCTCGGCGGCCCTCACCAGGGAGCAGCTGACGGGTGGTCCCGTGGGTGCCATGGTCATGCCCGATGGCTCCGTGGTGACCGGTAAGACCTCCACGCGCCTGGGCGCCGCAAGTTCGCTCATCATGAATGCGCTTAAACATGTTTCGGGCGTCGACCTTGAGCTCGAGGTCATTAGCGATGAGGCGATCGAGCCCATCAGCAAGCTCAAGACGCATTTCCTGGGCAGCAAAAACCCGCGCCTCC
>CAJMBB010000093.1 GCA_905211615.1 uncultured Collinsella sp.
TGCGAACCTCCAGTCCGGACCGCCCCGCGGTCCAACTTTCTGTCCGCACCCCCTATTGGTGTAAAAGGTGCGCCATGTTCGGCGCTGGATTGTTATTCGTTTGTAAAGGCCGTGCTGCGCTTGCGGTAAGGGTTTATCAAATGCCCGTAAGAAACCGCAGTTGGCGCGGGTACTACCCGATCGGGGCCGTATCTTTCCAAACAGCAAAGCGGGCAGGGTGCCCGCGAGTTGCATGTATGAAAGGAAGATCATGCTCGATCAGGCTTATTCTCGTCGTCAGTTCCTCGGCCTCGCTGGTGGTCTTGCCAGCTTCGTGGGCCTCGGTCTCGTTGGTTGCGGCGGCTCCGGCGCATCCGACGCCGCCGACAAGGGTAGCGCCGCTGCTGCCGAGTCCGTCTCCGGCGAGGTGACCTACGACGGTGCCTCCTCTTTCCAGGCTCTCGTCGAGGCCGCTGCCGAGAAGTTCATGGACGCCAACCCCGATGTCTCCGTCTCCGGCTCGGGTAACGGTTCGGGCAAGGGCCTGACCGCTGTTGCCGCCGGCACCGTCACCATCGGCAACTCCGACGTCTTCGCCGAGACCAAGCTCGAGGCCGATCAGGTCAAGAACCTCGTCGACAACGAGGTCGCCGTCGTGGGCATGGGTCCCGTCGTCTCCAAGAACGTCAAGGTCGACGATCTGTCCCTCGAGCAGCTCAAGGGCATCTTCTCCGGCCAGATTACCAACTGGAAGGAGGTCGGCGGCGACGACGCCACCATCGTCGTCCTCAACCGCAAGGCCGGCTCCGGTACCCGCGCCACCTTCGAGGCCGCCGTCTTTGGCGACGAGACTGTCGACTTTAAGGGCGACGCCGAGCTCGACAAGTCCGGCGATGTCCAGACCCAGATGGCCAGCACCGACAACGCCATCTCCTACCTCGATTTCTCGCACTTTGATGACTCCAAGTTCAACGCCGTCAAGGTCGAGGGCGTGGAGCCCAAGAGCAAGAACGTCACCGACGACTCCTTCAAGATTTGGGCTACCGAGCACATGTACTGCTCCAAGGACGCCGACGAGGCTACCAAGGCCTTCCTTGAGTTCATGCTTTCCGACGACGTCCAGGGCAAACTCGTCGAGGAACAGGGCTTTATCCCCGTCTCTGCCATGAAGGTCGTCAAGGACGCCAGCGGCAAGGTCTCTGCTAAATAAGTAATCGCCCCCGGAAAGGTTTGCAATGGCAAAACAGCTGCCAAAGCGCGACCTTGAGAACGTGGGCCTGGGCGTCACGGGCGCGTGCGTAGCGCTCGTGACGCTTGTCGTTGCCGCGCTCATCTTTATGGTCGCCCAAAAGGGCCTCTCGGCTTTTTTCAAGGACGGCGTTTCGGTCGTCGAGTTTTTTACCGGCACCAAGTGGGACCTGGCCAACACAGCCGAAAACGGCCTGCCCTATACCGGCGCCCTGCCCCTGATCGTCACCTCGTTTGCGGTCATGGTGCTCTCCACGCTTATCGCGCTGCCCATCGCTATCGGCTCTGCCATCTTTGCGGTCGAGATCCAGCCTAAGTTTGGTTCCAAGGTCTTTCAGCCGCTTATTGAGCTTTTGACTGGTATTCCCTCGGTCGTCTTTGGTCTGATCGGTTTTCACGTGGTCGTCGGCCTTATGAAGAGCGTGAGCACAGGCCTGGGTATCCTGCCCGGTGCCATTGTGCTGGCCGTCATGATCCTGCCGACGATGACCACGCTTTCGGTCGATGGCCTGCGCGCCGTGCCCGATAGCTACCGTCAGGGTTCGCTCGCGCTGGGTTACACCCGCTGGCAGACCATCTGGCACGTGGTGCTCAAGTCCGCCATGCCGTCGCTCATGACTGCGGTCATCCTGGGTATGACCCGCGCCTTTGGCGAGACGCTCGCCGTGCGCATGGTCATCGGCGGTATCGAGGCCATGCCGACGTCGCTGCTGTCGCCGACCTCGACCATCACCACCACGCTCACCACGTCCATGGCGGTCTATGCCGAGGGCTCGGCCCAGGACGATGTTTTGTGGGCGCTCGGTCTGCTGCTGATGGGCATGAGCCTCATCTTCATCCTGATCATCCACCTTATAGGCCGCAAGGGGGCGAAGGCTCGTGGCTAGCACGCGCATCCACATCGACGAGGCGAGACTCGGGCGTGTCCAAAAGCAGGACCGCATCGCCACGGGCGTGCTGACGGCGATCGCCGCCATCGTCATGCTCATCGTCATCTCCATGGTGGCCTACATCCTGTTCGAGGGTATTTCGACGCTGCTTAAGCCGGGCTTCCTCACGCAGCCCGCGCGTGCCAACGGAACCCAGGGCGGCGTACTCTATCAGCTGTTCGACTCGTTCTATCTGCTACTGATCACCCTGGTCATCTCGGTGCCCATCAGTCTGGGCGGAGCGGTCTTCCTGGTTGAGTACGCGCCGAACGGCCCTATCCGCGACATCGCCTCTACCGCCATCGAGACGCTGTCCTCGCTGCCTTCCATCGTCGTCGGCATGTTCGGCTTTCTGGTGTTCTCGGTACAGCTGGGCTGGAAGTACTCCATCATCTCCGGCGCCGTCGCGCTCACCATGTTCAACATTCCCATCCTGGTGCGCGTGATTCAGCAGGCGCTCGAGGACGTGCCGCAGGCCCAGCGCGATGCGTGCCTGGCCATGGGCCTCACCCGCTGGGAGGCCACGCTGCACATCCTAATCCCCGAGGCCATGTCCGCCATCGTGACCGGCATCGTGCTTTCGGCCGGCCGTGTGTTTGGCGAGGCCGCAGCACTGCTTTTTACTTCGGGTATGAGCTCGCCGGTTCGCCTGAACTTCTTGAGCTTTAACCTGTCGAGCCCCACCTGCGCTTGGAACGTGTTCCGCCCCGGCGAGTCGCTCGCCGTGCACATCTACAAGATCTATGGCGAGGGCAGCCCCGAGGCCCAGCAGATTGTCTGGGGCACCGCGGCACTGCTGATGATCTGTGTGCTGCTGTTTAACGTAGTTGCCCGTATCGTGGGCAAGCAACTGGCAAGGAAGATGACGGCCGAATGAGCGAGATGAATGTAACGCCCGCAACCGAAGCGGCATCGTCCGACACCCAGGACTTCTTGTCGAGCGTGGGGGAGAACGAGAAGCGCGTGCGCGTGAGCGGCAAGGCCGTGAGCGACGAGGTCGTGCTCTCCACCAAGGACGTCAGCGTGTACTATGGCGACCACCATGCACTGCACAATACGTCGCTCGACTTCCACAAGGGCGAGATCACGGCGCTCATCGGGCCTTCGGGCTGCGGTAAGTCGACCTTCTTGCGTAGCCTCAACCTCATGAATCGCGAGATTCGCGGCTGCCGCGTGGAGGGCGAGATCAACTATCGCGGGCGCAACGTGAACACCAAGACCGAAAACACCTACGAGCTGCGCCGTTCCATTGGCATGGTGTTCCAGCAGCCCAACCCGTTCCGCAAGTCCATTCGCGACAACATCACGTTTGCGCCCAAGCGCCACGGCATCACCGACCGCGACGAGCTCGACCGCATGGTCGAGGAAAGCCTGCGCGGCGCGGCGCTTTGGGACGAGGTCAAGGACAAGCTCGACAAGAGCGCCTATGCGCTTTCGGGCGGCCAGCAGCAGCGTCTGTGCATTGCGCGCACGCTGGCGCTCAACCCCGACGTGATCCTGTTTGACGAGCCCTGCTCGGCGCTCGACCCCATCTCGACGCTGGCGATCGAAGACCTCATGTCGTCGATCGTTGCCGACCGCGCCATCGTCATCGTGACGCACAACATGGAGCAGGCGTCGCGTGTGTCCAACCGCACGGCGTTCTTCTACATGGGCGATATGGTCGAGTACGACGAGACTGACGAGATTTTCCAACGGCCCAAGGATAAGCGGCTGAATGATTACCTCACCGGCATGTTCTCCTAGTCCGGGACATGCTTGAGGCCCGCGGTGGCCACGGTCGCCACGGGACTGATTGGAGAGGCGGGTCATCTCTTGTGGGAGATGGCCCGCCTTTTTGCTCTGCGACCGAAACGACCGCCACAAAGGGGACAGGCGCCTTCGTGGTGGTTTGGGGTGGGGCTCGCTGCTATCATGGACAACGTTGAATTTCTACGAAGGAGCAGGGCATATGGCGATTCTTTTGGGATGCGATTCCGTCAGCCTAGAGTTTCCCACCAAGCATATTTTCGATAGCGTGACGCTCGGCGTGGGCGAGGGCGACCGTATTGGTATTGTCGGCAAAAACGGCGACGGCAAGTCGACGCTGCTGAGTGTGCTCGCCGGCACGCTGGAGCCCGATGACGGACGCGTGACGCACCGCCGCGGCACGACGATTGGATTGCTCGGCCAAAAGGACAACCTGGTCGATACCGATACCGTGCATCATGCCGTCGTGGGCGACACGCCCGAGTACGAGTGGGCGTCGAGCCCCCGCACGCGCCAGATCCTCGCCGGCCTCATTAGCGATGTGCCTTGGGAGGGCACGGTGGGCGAGCTTTCGGGCGGTCAGCGCCGTCGCGTGGACCTCGCGCGCCTGCTGATCGGCGACTACGACGTGCTCATGCTCGACGAGCCCACCAACCACCTGGACATGCGTACCATCAACTGGCTCGCGCGCCATCTTAAGGCCCGCTGGCAGCGCGGTCAGGGCGCGATGCTCGTGGTCACGCACGACCGCTGGTTCTTGGACGAGGTTTGCACCAGTATGTGGGAGGTCCACGACGGCCAGGTCGACCCCTTCGAGGGCGGTTACTCCGCATATATCCTGCAGCGCGTGGAGCGCGACCGCATGGCCGCGGTTACCGAGGAGCGCCGTCGCAACATGGCACGCAAGGAGCTCGCGTGGCTGAGCCGCGGTGCCCAGGCTCGTTCCACCAAACCCAAGTTTCGTGTGGATGCCGCTCATCGCCGACGTGCCGCCCGTACGTGACGAGCTGGAGCTCAAGCGCCTAGCCGTGAGCCGCCTGGGCAAGCAGGTCATCGATGTGGTCGACGTGGACGCCGGCTATGCGGATACCGATGGCGCGCCCAAGCAGGTGCTCACCGATGTGACCTGGCTCATTGGTGCGGGCGACCGCTATGGTCTTTTGGGCGAGAACGGCGCCGGCAAGTCTACACTGCTTGACGTGATTCAGGGCAAGATCGCGCCCCTGCGCGGCCGCGTGAAGATTGGCCAGACGGTGCGCTTTGGCGTGCTGTCGCAGCAGCTCGAGGAGCTCGAGCCCTACATGGGCGACACAATCCGCGAGGTGCTCGGCAACTATAAAAAGTACTACGTCATCGATGGCAAGGAGACCTCGCCCGAGAAGCTCTGCGAGCGCCTGGGCTTTACGACTCAGCAGCTCTGGAGCCGTATCGGCGATCTTTCGGGCGGTCAACGCCGTCGCCTGTCGCTGCTGCTGACGATTCTGGACGAGCCCAACGTGCTCATCCTGGACGAGCCGGGCAACGACCTGGATACCGACATGCTCGCGATTGTCGAGGACCTGCTGGACGGCTGGCCCGGCACGCTGATCCTGGTGACGCACGATCGCTTTTTGATGGAGCGCGTGACCGACCAACAGTGGGCACTGCTCGATGGCCATCTGACGCATATGCCCGGCGGCGTGGACCAGTACCTGCGCCTGTGCAACGCTACCGCCGAGGGCGAGCCCGTGGGCGCGCCGAGCGCTAAGACCGGCACGTTTGACACCGGTGCCGCGGCGGCTGCGGCCGAAAAGCCCAAGTCGAGCGGTCAGCCCAACGGACTGTCCAACGCCGAGCGTCAGAAGCTCCGCCGCGAGGTGAGCTCGCTCGAGCGCAAGATGGAGACGCAGCGCGCCCGCGTGGAGGAGGCCGAGGCCGCCATGGCCCAGGTCGACCCCACCAACTACACGGCGCTGGGCGAGCAGCAGGCAAAGATCGACGAGGCTCACGCCGCCATGGACGAGCTGGAGATGGCGTGGCTCGAGGCGAGCGAAAAGCTCGAGGGCGAGGAGTAAACGAGGATGATCAAAGCCGCGTTTTTCGATATCGACGGCACACTGCTGAGTTTTAAGACCCACCGGATTCCGGCGTCGGCGCAGCAGGTGCTCGACAGCTTTCACGAGCAGGGGATCGCGTGCGTGATTGCTACGGGTCGCCCGACCTACCAGATGCCCGATTGGCTGTTCGACCTGGGCTGGGATGCGTACATTACGCTCTCGGGCCAGCATTGCTTTGATGCCGAGGGGGTTTACCGCAGCTGTCCGATTGATCCGGACGACGTTGCGGTGATCGTGGACCAGGTGGCGCAGGGGTGCTATGACTCGCTGTGCATGCAGGGCGAGAACTCGTTTGTGAACCGCCTGTCCGAGCGCGTGGTGACGGCTGGCAGCAACGCGGGAATCGTCTACCACGAGGAGCCGTTTGAGCACGCCTTTGACGCGCCGGTCTACCAGTTTTGCGCCTTTGTGGACCCGGCCGACGAGCATATCGTGACCGATGCCGTGTCGCATTCGCTCACCACGCGCTGGTGTGACCTGTTCTGCGACATTATTCCCGCTAACGGCGGCAAGGACCTGGGCGTGGCGGCGACGCTGGAGCGCCTGGGCATCGACGCGAGCGAGGCGATTGCCTTTGGCGACGGCGAGAACGACCTGTCGATGTTCTCGGCCGTGGGCACAAGTGTGGCCATGGGCAACGCGCAGGAGACCGTGAAGGCCGCAGCGACCTACGTAACGACCGCCGTGGACGACGACGGCATCTACAACGCCGCGAAGCACTTTGGATTGATGTAACTGCGGGCCGGCACCCGGCGCCTGGGGACACTCCTTGCGGGGCGTCCCCATTTTGTTTTCGTCCCGCACGTTTTGTGAAACACGGCTAACTTTTAGACAAAGTAGTAAGACATGGGCAACTTTTGCGGTAAAGTTAGCCGTGGAAAGTATCCAAAGGCTAACTAGCAATCATCGCGAAAGGCGGCCCATGGCCCTACGTGAATCCGGAGAAGACTATCTCGAATCGATCTACGTTCTGTCGGAACGTCAGGGTATCGTGCGCTCGATCGACGTTGCGGAGTACCTCGGCGTAACCAAGGCGAGCGTTTCCAAGGCCATGGCGACGCTGGAAAGCAACGGCTATGTCGAAATGGGCAAGCGCGACGTTTATCTGACGGAGCGTGGTCTGGAGGTCGCTCGCCAAATGTGGGAGCGTCATTGCTTTTTCGTGGGGCTGCTAGAGGATGCGGGTGTTTCGGCTGAGGTCGCGTCGCAAGAGGGCTGCCACATGGAGCACTGTCTGAGCGAGGAAAGCTTTGAGAAGCTACGGGCGATGTTGGGCCGGGAAGATGTAGCGGGTCCAACAACAGAAGCCTAACTGTCCCACAGTAGCGCGGAGTTCACGCAAAGCGCGAACCAGCGACTGGGGCCAGCGGCCCTTTCGGCCAAGTCCATTTCAGCAAAGGAACCCTGCCAGCAAGCGATGCCCAAAAACCGCCTGCGATGTTACCGCAGGCCGGGACCGGGCTTGGTTTTGAAAACATTCCGCACTGATATTTTCTGTATTGAAGACGTCGATGATGCACCCGTATACCATTG
>CAJMBB010000094.1 GCA_905211615.1 uncultured Collinsella sp.
GTGCTCGATGGTGTTTCAGGATGTGCGCCTAGTCGAGGACGTTTCTGCCCTGGATAACGTGCTGGTGTGCGCCGACGCGCGCGTGGACGCCTCGAGTGCCGCGGCCCTGTTGCGCCTGCTGGTGCCGGGGGTCGATGTGCATGCTCGTGTGGCCGAGCTCTCGGGCGGGCAGCGCCGTCGCGTCGAGATTGCCCGAACCCTGCTGTGCCCAGGCGACGCGGTGATTCTGGACGAGCCCTTTACCGGTCTAGATACCGCTGCGCACGACGCATGCGCCGAGGTCGTGCTCGACTTGCTCGACGGCCGCATGCTGTTGCTTGCTACGCACGATGCCGTCGACGCTCAGGCCCTCAATATCTCGGACATCATCACGCTCTAAATCTTTACTCAGCAACAAAATGATCCGTTTTTCTCCGTCCCCATGGGCGGGTGTGGTATTCTATCTGCGGGGTATTACATAAGAATACTAAGTAATACCAACGCCGTAGAAACAAACTCCAGATGCGGGCCAATCGGGTTGCCTTCACAGCCCGTCGCCCAGCCGCGTGGCCCGCATCTATCCGCACCACCGTCGTTTCAAAAAGGAAGCGCCATGGCAGAACACATGACCCCGGTTGTCGCGAAGGTCTTGCCCGAGGAAAAGGCGGCCTTCGCGGCGGCAACCCAACTCGTAGGCACCACGCCGTCCAACGCCATCCGCATGTTCATCGCCGCCTTCAATCGCTGCGGCACCTTTCCGTTCGACATTTCTCCCAGCGGAGCCTTTGGCACTGCGCCCGATTCTCATCAATAAGTGATCCGTTTTCCTCCGTCCCCATGGGATCAGCTCTCTGCCGAGTTGTGGTAGAACTAGGGAACGGTTTTGAGGAGGTTGGCATGCTCAATGCGATAGCGTGGGTGCTTGCCTGTTTTGGCGTTGTCGCTGCCGATATAGCCCTGAGCGTGGTTCTGTTTTCTGTTCTCGATGCCGTGTCGGCGCTGACGGGCTATCCGATCGACAATCTCGATATCCAATGGTTCCAGGCTGCCGCTCAGACGGCGTCGTTTTTGATGGCGCTGCTGTGGTGGCGTTATCTGTGGCCGCGCTCGTTTATGGCGCGCCGGCAAGGCGAGCGCCCGCTCGGTGGGGGAGCAGGCGCGGCATGGAAGCGCATCGTCTGCGTTGTCGTGATCGGCCTGTCCATGCAGGTGGTCATTAGCTACCTATGCGACGGCGTGCTGTCGCTGCTGCCCGAGGTCGCGGCAGACTATAGCGAGATCGTCGAGGAAACAGGCATGGGCGACACGAGCTATCTGGCCGTTCTGACCACGGTGATTGGCGCGCCATTTTGCGAAGAGCTCCTGGTGCGCGGCATCATCTTTGAGTTCTCACTGCGTGCGTTTAATCCACAGTGCCATCCGCTCTGGAAACGTCGGCGCCGCGTGAGCGCGCAAGACGGCACCATAGTGCCCTGGGCGGCCCCGAGTACCTGGGGCGTCGCCGCGGCAATCGTGCTGCAGGCGGCGGTCTTCGGCTTTATGCACATGAACTGGGTGCAGGGCTGCTATGCGGGCGCTGCCGGCCTCATTTTTGGCTGGGTGCTCGTGACGACC
Source organism: uncultured Collinsella sp. (assembly GCA_905211615.1). Classification (GTDB taxonomy): domain Bacteria; phylum Actinomycetota; class Coriobacteriia; order Coriobacteriales; family Coriobacteriaceae; genus Collinsella. The sequence continues at coordinate 1,594 of CAJMBB010000094.1, forward strand.
GGAAAGCTCCGCTACACGATCCTGTTGCACTTTGCCTTTAATGCCGGCTCGTACCTCATGACGTTGCTCTGGTTTGTGAACACGCCGTTCGACGTGGCGGTCACGGTCGCCATCGCCGGCTTTGTGCTGGTAGAGGCGATGCGCTCGCTGCTCCGGTCGTGCATTTCTGAGCCATGTGAAACTGATCGACCTGATTATCAATGACTTTAACTAGACCGATGCGTCCTGAACGCACCTGGCGTTTCGCCGAATGCTTCTTTGAATTTTGAGTAAAAGAATGACATGTTGGAGATGCCGACTTTTCGGGCTACATACTGCACGCTGCGCTCGGTGTTATTGAGAAGATATGCCGCCTCTGTGAGCTGTTGGTTGAGCTTGATTTGCGAAAACGTTTTGCCAGTTTTTTGCTTGATCAAGCTGCTGAGATAGCTGGTGCTATAACCCGTATCGCTCGCGATGCTTTCGAGCGTGCAGTCGCCGTAGCTTTGTTCAATATGATTCAGAATCGACACGATGCGTTCGTCCGACATAATCGCCTGGTTATCAGTTGCGGAGCGTCGGTACAGTCCTCGAATGAGAACAAGGAATAGGCTGACGGCGAGGTGCCTCATGAGTTCATTGGAATAGGCATCTTTGAAGTGGTATTCGATAAAGAGCATCTCGATGAGGCGTCGCGCATGTCGGGCGTATTCCTCTGGAAGAATGAGATATTTGCGGGCCTCACGGTTTTTGGACACAAAATCAAATAGAAGATTCGTTAATGGTGACGCGCCGGGTAGCTGGCTCAGGAACACCGAATCGAACATTTCTTTTTTGAAGACGATTGAAATGACGATATCATGCTCGCCCTTAACGTATGGAACGCTTCTGACTACGCCGGTGTTGCAAATGAGCACGTCGCCCTTTTTAAGGAGTAGTCGCCTTCCGTTGACGATGAACGTGCAGACGCCGTCGTACACGTAGTTAAGCTCCATATCCCGATTGATATGAGGAGGAATGTCGGTAAAGCGCGACTCCTTGATAAGGCCCACGGGGTTTTCGTCAAGGGTTTCTTTCCAATCAAACAGATAGACCTCTTGGCCGTTAATGGTTGTGGTTTCCACCCTGTTATATCGCGGGCTGAGCTCTCCCGGATGCGTACGATGCCATTCTTCGGTCTCGGTATGCGTATAGAGCAACTGTTTGAGATTCGAATCCATGGGTGCTCCAGCGGTGAACGGTAGAATCGATGCCTTGAACGGTATTATATCTAAAATAATGTTATAATCCCAAGCTTTCTATGCGATATCTTATGCATCTTGTTCTTCCTAGTATTGGGTTATCCGCTGGAGCATCCGATCAAGGAGGGCAAATGGGTAAGTTAAAACATGGGTTTGACTCCGACTTTTTATGGGGTGGAGCCATATCGTGCTCGCAGGCCGATGGCGCCTGGAATGAGGGCGGAAAGGGAAAGTCGACGCAGGATTGTCGATGGCTGGATGGCACCTGGACTCATGACCAGATTGAGGACAAGCATCAAAACAACCCCTTCTGCCATGACGAGCTAATGAACGCTCTCGCAGATGATGGCGTTGAGTTCTACCCGTTTAGGCGCGGTAACGACTTCTATCATCACTACCGTGAGGACATCGCGCTTTTTGCGGAGATGGGTCTCAAGCTGTTCCGCACCTCTATTTGCTGGAGCCGAATCTATCCTAACGGAGATGACCTTGAGCCTAACCGCGAAGGCATCGAGTGGTATCGAAGCATGCTGGGTGAGTGCAAAAAGCACGGCATTAAGACCTTCGTCACCATGCTTCACTATGACATCCCGGTAAATCTTGTTACCACATATGGAGGATGGAAGAATCGCAAGACGATTGATTTCTTCGCCCGCTATGTCGAGACGATCGTTGCGGAATTGGGCGATCTGGTCGATTTCTGGCTGCCTTTTAACGAGTTCAATGCAGCGCGTTTTTCGCCTTGGGACGGGGTCTGTCTGGTCAAAGACGAAGAGGGGGAGAACTTCGATCGAGCCATCTTCCAGTGCCTGCACCACGAGTTCGTTGCCAATGCGCGTGCCGTCGAGATTGTCCATCGTCTTTCGCCCGATACTCCCGTTGGCGGCATGATCGCTCGATTCTGTACGTATCCTGCCACCTGCCGTCCCGAAGATAACATGCAGGCTATTCACGACGACCAGTATTCCAACTGGTTCTATACGGACGTGATGGCTCGTGGAAAATACCCCGCTTATATGAATCGCTATTTCGATGCGTGCGATATCGAGATTCAAATGGAACCGGGCGATGAAGGGCTCATCGCTCGCAATACGGTCGACTTCCTGGCCTTCTCGTACTACTTTTCCCAGGTATCCACCTGCGATCAGGGATGGGAGAAGACTGCGGGTAATCTGGTCATGGCAAACAAGAACCCTTATCTCGAGACGAGTGAGTGGGGCTGGCAGCTCGATCCCATTGGTCTGAGGGTTACCCTTAACCAGATGTATGACCGCTATGGGCTGCCCCTGTATATCGCCGAGAACGGCCTCGGTACATCTGATGTAGTCGAGGAGGATGGCAGCATCCACGACGAGTATCGAATCGATTATTTGCGCCAGCACATAAAGTGCCTTAAGGAAGCAGTGATCGATGGCGTTGACGTGCGCGGATACATGATCTGGGGATTCATTGACCTTGTTGCCTGCGGTCCTCTTACGATGGACAAGCGCTACGGGCTTATCTATGTCGATCTGGATAATTGCGGCAACGGCACTGCGGAGCGCTCGCGTAAAGACTCTTTCTATTGGTATCAGAAATGTATCGCCACTAATGGCGAGGATCTTGGGTAGGAGTGATTGTTGTGGCAGACAAGAAGGAACTGGCCGCTCGTGTCCTCGAGCTCGTGGGCGGCGCCGATAACGTTGTTATGGCAACGCACTGCATTACAAGGCTCAGATTCAACCTGAAGGACGATAGCAAGGCAGACCTGGAGGCCCTTAAGACGCTTGACGGCGCCTTGGGCGCGCAGGTTAAAGACGGGCAGTGGCAGGTTATCATCGGCGCCAGCGTGGGGTCGGTATATGACGAATTGGAGCCCATGCTAGGCGACAGGATGGGTGGCGAGGTCTCCGCCGACGCCGAGCAGCCCGAGCTCCAAAAAGGTTCGGCTCGCGTATTCGATATCATCACCGGCATCTTCTCCGCTATCATTCCCGCACTGGTGGCGGGAGGCATCGCAAAGGGCATCCTGGCTGCTATCGCGGCTTTTGGAATCGACACGGGTGCCGGCGACTTTGCGATATTCAATATGATTTCGGATATCCCGTTCTACTTCTTGCCGTTTTTGCTGGCAATGTCTACAGCTGATAAGTTCCGGGTCAACCGTTCGCTTGCGCTTTGTGTTGCCGGATCGCTGATGTACCCGACCATTGTCAACGCTGTCGGTACGGGCGAGACGCCCCTTGCGCTGTTCGGTTTTGCGGTGCCGATTTTTAGCTACGCCGATTCCGTGTTCCCGGTTATCTTTGGCGTCATTGGCTTGTCTTTTGTATATCGCGCAATCGACAAAGTCGTGCCGGATCTTTTTAAGCTCGTTGTCGTTCCGGCGCTCTCCCTTGCTATCGTGATTCCCGTCAACCTGTTTGTGCTCGCTCCGATTGGTGCCTGGTGCGGTCTTGGTCTTGCCAACGGTATCGTTTGGCTATTCTCGACGTTAGGCCCCGTTGCCGGTTTTCTGCTGGGCTTCTTTATGCCGCTTATCGTGCTCTTCGGCATGCATCAGTCAACGAGCCCTATCCAGATTTCCAATATCGCAACGCTTGGGTATGACTATCTGCTCCCGATCTCTTTCTGCCATAACCTCGCCGAAAGCGGTGCGTCTTTTGGTGCGGCCCTGCGCATGACCGACGAAAAGCTCAAGTCCGCTGCAATGACGTGCGCCTTCTCAGCATTTATGGGAATTTCCGAGCCCGCCTTGTTTACCGTTCAGGTTCCTAACAGGACTCCGCTTATCGCTGCGATGATCGCGGATGGCATTGGCGGTGCGCTTACCGTTGTTCTGGGCGCAAAGTGCTTCGGCTTTGTTATGCCCGGCATTACCTCGTTGCCCGTTTATGCCGATCCAAGCGGCAATCCCATGAACCTGATCATGATTGTCGTCTGCATCGCTTTGACTTGGGTTATCTCTGCGGCGCTCTCGTTTGCGCTCTATGGTCGTTTCGACAAAAAGTAACGACGTTTTGAGATAGACAATATTAATCGGCCGCTCGCCGGGGAATCGTTCTGCGACGCCCCGGCGAGCGGCATTTTATTGGTGGGGCGTGTCGTGTCGCCAACGGCGGCATGCCGCCTCGCCGCGCTAGTTGCGCCTGCCGCCTCCGTTGGCGCCCTGCCGTCCCTGGGCCGCGCGATTGCGACCGGCAGTGTTCTGCGCGCGGGACATGCCGCCGTATCCCTTGCTGCCCTTAGACCCCTTGCCGGCACCACCAGCGCCGCCGTGGGCCTTGCTGCCCTTCTTGCCGGTGCCATGCCCGCCGCCGGCAGACGTCTCGCCCGGGCGCGGCGGCACGGGGCGGATCAGGCAATGCTTGGTGTAGCCGATCAGATCGCGGCGGCCGGCCTTCTCCAGCGCCTCACGTACCAGCTTGTAGTTCTCGGGCTTGCGATACTGGATGAGCGCGCGCTGCATGGCCTTTTCGTGCGGGTCGCGCGCCACATAGATCGGCTTCATGGTGCGCGGATCCACGCCGGTGTAGTACATGCACGTCGACATGGTGGACGGGGTGGGGTAGAAGTCTTGCACCTGCTCGGGCATATAGCCCATGTCGCGCACGGCCTCGGCAAGGTCCACAGCTTCCTTCATGGTCGAGCCGGGGTGGCTCGAAATCAGATACGGCACTACGTACTGTTTAAGTCCGTATTCGCGGTTCAGGCGTTCAAATTTACGGCAGAACGCGTCGTAGACGGCGCGGCTCGGCTTGCCCATCACGGACAACACCGCGTCGCTCACGTGCTCGGGCGCTACGCGCAGCTGGCCCGAGACATGGTGCTCCAGCAGCTCGCGCAAAAACTCGTCCGAGGCATCGGCCATGGTGTAGTCAAAGCGGATGCCGCTGCGGACGAAGACCTTCTTGACGCCCGGCAGCTGGCGCAGGTCGCGCAGCAACTGCGTGTAGCCGCTCTCGTCGACCACCATGTTCTTGCATACGCTCGGCCACAGGCAGCGCTTGTTCTTGCACACGCCGTGCTTGAGCTGTTTGTCGCAGGCAGGGCGGCTAAAGTTTGCCGTCGGTCCGCCCACATCGTTGATATAGCCCTTAAACTCGGGATCGCGCGTGAGCAGCTCGGCCTCGCGCATGATCGAGTCGTGGCTGCGCATCTGCAATACGCGGCCCTGGTGGAAGGTGAGGGCGCAAAACGAGCACTCGCCAAAGCACCCGCGGTTGGAGCTGATGGAAAACTTGATTTCGGCAAAGGCCGGCACGCCGCCTGCCGCGTCGTAGTCGGGATGCCAATCGCGTGCGTAGGGGAGCTCGGCCACCTCGTCCATCTCATCGGTGGTGAGCGTCGCCGACGGCGGGTTCTGCACCACATAGACGCTGTTGGGGTAGGGCTCTACCAGGCGATGTCCGGTGATGGGGTCCATATTCTGCTGTTGCACGTTAAAGCTGCGCGCGTAGTTGAGCTTGTCGGCGGTAAGGTCGTCCCAGCTGGGCAGCAGGTCGTAGTCGTAGACCTCGTCGAGCGAGCCTGTGCGGTAAACGGTGCCGTTGATATAGGTGATCTGATCGACGGGCAGTCCCGCGTCGAGCGCGTCGGCGATCTCGACGATCGCGTGCTCGCCCATGCCGTAGATGAGGATGTCGGCGCCCGAGTCGAGCAGCACCGAGCGCTTGAGCTTGTCCT
>CAJMBB010000095.1 GCA_905211615.1 uncultured Collinsella sp.
TTGGTAAAACCGCGTAACTAAAGTAGTTCGCAAACAGCCGCCGCGAAGGCAACGGGGTCCTCGGGGAGGATGCCCTCGACCAGCAGGGCCTGATCGTAGAGCAAGCCGGAGTACTGCTTGATCTTGTCGGCGTCGCCTGCCTTCTGGGCAGCGACAAGCTTGTCAAAGACCGGGTGCTTGGCGTTGAGCTCGAGCACGCGCTGGCTCTTGGGCATGCCGTCGGGCGCGCCCTCGGGTCCCTTCTGGAGTACCTTCTCCATCTCAAGCGAAAGCGGACCCTCGGTGGTGATGCAAGCGGGGGCATCGGTCAGGCGCGCGGAGACGGCAACTTTCTCGACCTTGTCACCGAGTGCCTCCTTCATAGCGCTAAAGAGGTCCTCGTTTTCCTTGGTGGCGTCCTCGGCCTCCTTCTTCTCATCCTCGGTCGCTAGGTCAAGATCACCGGTCGCGACGTTCTTGAGCTCCAGATGACGATCCTCGACCTCGGGCTCGGCACCGTCGGCCACAGCCTTCTCGGCAGCCTCGCGGGCAGCATCGTCCTCGTAGATCTTGGGCATATCGGCGGCAACGTACTCACGCATAGCCTGGAACGTGAACTCATCCACATCCTGCGTCAGCAGCAGCACGTCATAACCGCGGTCGAGCACGCCCTTTACCACGGGCATCTTGGCCAAGCGCTCACGCGAGTCACCGGCGGCGTAGTAGATGGCCTTCTGATCCTCGGGCATGCCCTTGGTATACTCGGCCAGGGTAATCATCTTCTGTTCCTTGGCAGACCAGAACAGCAACAGGTCGGCGAGCTCATCGGCCTTCATGCCATAGCTCGAGTAAATGCCGTACTTAAGGCCGCGGCCAAAGTTCTCAAAGAACTTCTCGTAGGCCTCGCGATCGTTGTCACGCATATCCTCAAGGTCAGCGGTGATCTTCTTCTCGACACGCTTGGCAATGGCCTTGAGCTGACGGTTCTGCTGCAGCGTCTCACGCGAGATGTTGAGCGACACGTCGGCGGAATCCACGACGCCGCGGACAAAGTTGTAGTAGTCGGGCAGCAGGTCGTCGCACTTCTCCATAATCAGCACGTTGGAGCTGTAGAGCGCCAGGCCCTTCTCGTAGTCCTTGCTGTACAGATCGAACGGCGCGCGACCAGGCACAAACAGCAGGGCGTCATACTCGAGCGTGCCCTCGGCATGGAAGCTGATGGTGCGCGCAGGATCGTCAAAGTCGTGGAACGTGGACTTGTAGAACTCGTCGTAGTCCTTCTGCTCGACATCGGAGCTGCGCTTCTTCCAGATCGGTGTCATGGAATTGACGGTCTCGAGCTCCTGGTAGTCCTCGTACTCGGGCTTGTAATCGTCGCCGGCGTCCTCGGGCTTGGGTTTCTGGCGGCTCTTGGACACCATCATCTGAATCGGGTAGCGCACATAGTTGCTGTACTGCTGAATCAGGCTCTTGAGGCCCCACTCGGTCAGGAAGCGATCGTAGGTCTCGGCCTCGCCGTCGGCATCGAGCTTCTCATTCTCGCGCAGCGTCAGGATGACATCGGTACCGTGCTCGGCGCGCTCGCCGTCCTCGATGGTGTAGCCCTCAAGACCGTCGGATTCCCACACATGGGCGACATCCTCGCCATAGGCGCGGCTGACGACCTTCACATGACTGGCAACCATAAAAGCCGAGTAGAAGCCCACGCCAAACTGACCGATGATGTCGACATCCGAACCCTGCTGCTCGGCGTTCTCGGTCTTAAACTCCTCGGAGCCGGAATGGGCGATGGTGCCCAGATTGCGCTCGAGCTCCTCGGCGGTCATGCCAATGCCGTTATCCGAGATGGTAATGGTGCGGGCGTCTTTATCAAAGAAGACGCGAATGGCCAGGTCGCCCTGGTCGATCTTGACGCTCGGATCCTGCAGGCTCTTAAAGTTGAGCTTGTCGACGGCGTCGCTCGCGTTAGAGATAAGCTCGCGCAGGAAGATTTCCTTATTCGTGTAGATGGAGTTGATCATGAGGTCGAGCAGTTTTTTGCTCTCGGTCTTAAATTGACGCATGTGCAGTCCTTTCGCGCTACCCCCGTCCGCAAAAACGGCCCGGTCGCCCGAGCCGCATCGCAGACCTGCTATGTTCAGACTTAGATTTTATAACCCATTAGCGCGCATATATACATACGGAATCGAAAAACTGTATGTCTAAGCGCTCCGATGCGCCAATTGCCAAGGAGTGTCCCCAACTGCCGGCAGAAAAGGAACGTCCCTATCTGCCACCCTCGACCCGCTTGGCCATCCAGGCGTGGGGCTGACCTTCATCCTCGTAATCCACCGGCGCGATCTGCGCGTAGCCCGCCTTTGCATAGAGCGGCAGCACGTATTCCTGCGCATGCAGTTTTATGAGCTTGGCACCGGCATCACACGCGGCGGCATCACTGGCCTCGACGATCTTGCTCGCCAGACCGCGACGGCGCATGCTCGGCAGCACAGCCACACGCCCCATAATATAGGTCTCCCCCGCTGCGACGCCTTCGTCCAAGTCGCACGCCGGCGAAACCGGAGCCTCTGAATCTGCCGCGCGCTCAAGCTCTTCGGGAAACACGCGCGAGCAGCCGGCAAGCTCGCCGTCTACATAGAGCGTCACATGAATGCAGTTCGGATCCTCGTCGATAGCGTCGAACTCATTCTCGTAGCCCTGCTCGTCCATAAAAACGACGCGGCGCACCAACGCCGCGTCATCAAAGCATCCCGTCTTAAGTTGGATATCCATGGCCGCCCCTTCATTCAATGCGAACGTTAGGGACAGATATTAGCGAAAATGAGCTCCGCGCACGCTAAACTTCGCGCGAGCCTTCGCCAGGCAGTCGTAATGACCCACGTTATGGGCATCGCTCGCGATGAAGCTGTACAGGTTCTGATCGAACAGGCGCTGTGCCGGCTTTTTCTCGCGACCAAATCGACCGCCGGCAATAAAGTCCGCCGAAGCCTGCAGCTTGCAGCCCATATCGACCAGGCGCTCCGCCACGCTTACATCCTTTTGAACCGCACGATAGCGCTCAGGATGAGCGATGATCACCTGGTAGCCACGGCACTGCAAATCGTAAATCGTGTTCTCGTACTCTCTAAACGCATACGCATCGGCATGCGTCGAAAGCTCGAGCAGAAACTCGTTGGTCCCATCGAAATGCAAGTGCTCCGCGGCATCGATACCAAGCTCAACGAGCTTTCGATGGTTGACCTCGAAGCCCATCTGGAGCGGAAAACCGTCAGCGTTATCACGCAGCAGCTCAAAGGCATCCCACATCTTGTCGTAATCAAAATAGGGATCACGGCAGTGAGGAGTGCAAACGATTCTGGTTACACCGGCCCGCTTGGCAGCCTCGAGCATCGCCAAGCTCTCATCGAGATCGGCGGCGCCGTCGTCTACACCCGGCAAGATATGGCAATGAATGTCACGCATAGGTCAGCCTTAATCAACTAAACGTTTGCTCGGTTGGTGAAGATGCCCTTTTTGGAAGTCCCCTGATCGTCGGAGCCCTTCTTCACCTTCTTACCGTCCTTGGTGTAGTAGGAGTAGTAGTACTCGCTGGTCTCGGTCTCGCAGTAGTTCATAACGGTACCGATGAGCTTGACCTTCTCGGACTTCTTAAGCTGACCGATGGCGTTGAGCGCCTCCTCGCGCTTGGTGAAATCCTCACGCACGACAAAAAGCGCACCGTCGGTCAGACTTGCGATCTCGGCAGCATCGATGAAAGTGCCGACCGGGGGAGCATCAAAGATGACGTACTGGAACTTGGCGGACAGTGCCTTTACCAGCTTGGCAAAGCGGTGAGAGACGATGATGTCGGCAGGATTGGGAATATGCGGCTCGGCATCGAGGAAGTAGAAGTTCTTCTGACCCGTCTCGACAATTGCCTGGTCAATGGAGATCTGCTCGGAAAGAACCGCATAGAGTCCGCCGCGCGAACGAACGCCGAGCATATCGGAAAGGGACCTGCGGCGCATATCGGCCTCGACCAGCAGGACGCTCTTGCCGCTGGTGGCGATAGCCTGGGCAAGGTTGATGGAAACCGTAGACTTGCCCTCGTTGGGAATCGAGGACGTAACGGTGATGGTGCGAATGGGGTCGTCCACGCTCGCAAAGCGGATGTTGGCCAGAAGGGTCTTGGCGGCATTCTGTACAACGAGCTTATCGGTGTTCTTTGCCTTAGCCATGCCTATTTACCACCTTTCATAGCCGGAATTCGGCCAACAACGGGAATGCCCAGGAGCTCTTCTGCCTCTTCTGCACCGCGGATGCGGGTGTTGAGCATGTCTGCCAAAACGACATAGGCAACTGCGATAAAGATGCCCGCGAGGAACGCGACAGCAACGTACAGCATACGCTTGGGACCGCTGGGGGCTTCGGGGGTCTTAGCCTCGTCGATAACGTTGATGCTCTGGGCAGCGCCGACGTTCTGAGCGACCGTACTCACCGAGCTGGCCATGGCCTTTGCGACCTTAGCCGTCTCCTTGGCATCGGTGCCGGTAACCGAAAGCGTAATGACACGCGTAGTGGTCTCGGAGGAAACAGACACCTTGTAGTCATCCAGATCGGTGAGGCCCAGTTCATTGGCTGCGCCGCTCTTAACGCTATCGCTATCCAGCAGCGTGGCGATATCGTTGGAAAGCATCTGACTCGCCGAGAGATCGTTGTAGCTCATCTGACCGCTATCGTCGGTCTTGGCGAGAATGTACATGCTCGTCGTCGCGGTGTAGGTGTTGTCCATCGCAACGAAGGACACGATGCCCATGGCGATCGCGCAGACCACCGGAAGGGTGATGACCAGCTGAAGGTGCTTCTTCAGCAGCTGGAACAGTTCGAGAAGGGTCATGCAGCTTGCCTTTCATTTCCCCAGTTCGGATTGACAAAACTGTCCGTATGTTATCGCATCTTTTTACCGAGACCAAACTCTATACATAAGAAACAGGCTCTCCTGTAAAAATGTCGGAAGCAATCGTAAAATTGCACAACAACGCCGCACCCGAAAGTCAAATGCGGCGTCTGCATCAATATCTATGTTGTATCGCTATGCGAATGGCTCGTCCTGCTGTATGGGAAACGTCACCGTAATGGTGGTTCCCACGCCCAACTCGCTCGACAAATCGAGCGTGGCGTGATGATACAGGGCCGCATGCTTGACAATGGCAAGCCCCAGGCCGGTTCCGCCGCGTGCCTTGGACCTACTCTTGTCCACGCGATAGAACCGCTCAAATACCTTGCCCTGTTCTTCAGGCGCGATACCGATTCCCGTGTCGGCGACCGCGAGGAACGGATGGCCTTCGTCGTTGGTGCCGCACTGCAGCGTAACCGTACCGCCGGGCCGATTGTAGCGGATGGCGTTGCTTGCCAGATTATAGATGAGCTCGTCGATCAAGCGCGACACGCCTTCGATGACCACAGGCTTGGTCTCATGACTTATCGTCACATTCGCCTGACGGGCGACCTGTTCAAGACGCTGCTCAACCGCGTAGATGGCACGCGAGAGCTCAATAGGCTCCGTGGACCCAATGGGCACCGCCTCGCCCTCAGTTGCACGCTCGGCCTCGTCCAAGTTAGACAGCGTAAGGATGTCGTTGACGAGCGCCGCCAAGCGGCCTGCCTCACGATAGATGCGACCGCCAAAGTTGCGCAGGTCGTCCTCGCCCTCGACCATGCCGTTTGCGATGAGCTCGGCATAGCCCGAAATCGCCGTAAGCGGCGTCTTGAGCTCATGGGTGATATTCGCCGTGAACTCGCGGCGCATACGGTCATTGTCCGCTAGCACCGCCATTTGGCGCTTGAGTTCCTGGCGCTGCGACTCGATACGCTCAAGCATGGGGACCATCTCGGCATAGGCGTGCTCATAGCTGCGACGTGGGTGGTCCAAATCCACCTCTTGCAACGGCGCGATGATGGCACGGGACTCGCGGCGCGCCATAAAAAACGAGAGCACCGCACCCGCTGCTGCGATAAGCAGCATCGGCGCCACCATCGACAGCAAAATCGCCGCAACGCCAGGCTGGGCCTGCGCCAAGCGGACAACCTGGCCGTTATCAAGGGCGACGGCGCGATACAGCATAATCTCGTCGAGCGTAGAGCTTGCGCGCTCCGCGGAACCCAAACCACTCTCAAAGGCCTCGATGACCTCGGGGCGATCGCCATGGTTGGGCAGTGTGGAAGGCGACGCCTCGTTGTCGTAGGCAACCGATCCATCCTTGTTAATCAGCGTGATGCGCAAGTCCTCGCGATCGAGGCTACGCAAGAACGGGATGGGCTCCTGCTGCTCGTCGAGGGCGGCAGCAATGAGCTCGGTTTCCTGCGCCAGGTTGGCACTCGTGGCATCCGCCAAGGTGTTTTGCACAAAGAACGCACCCAGCACCGTAAACGCCACGATAACCGCCATGGCGCAGACAAAGATCGTCACAAAAACGCGGTGCGACAGCGTATGTTTTCCCTGGGGGACGAAGACCACGGGTTACTCCTCCGATGCGGTGGACGCGGTGTCGTCACCTTCGGCACCATCACCGGCAGAAGGCTCGGCCAAGCGGTAGCCCACGCCGCGCACGGTCTCGATGGCACCGGCATGCTCGCCCAGTTTTTGGCGAAGCGTCTGCACGTGCACGTCAACGGTGCGCGAACCGCCGTCGAAGTCCCAGCCCCACACGCTCTGCAGCAACGACTCGCGGGTAAAGACCACGCCGGGCTTGCGCATGAGGTACTCGAGCAGGTCGAACTCGCGCAGGGTGAGCTTAAGCGGCTCGCCGGCAACGGTCACCTCGCGATGGCTGGGCGAGAGCACGATGTCGCCCACGCTGAGCACATCGCTCGCCTGCTTGACCATGCCGCCGCGACGCAGCAGTGCGCGGCAGCGGCTGGCGAGCTCCATGAGCGAGAAGGGTTTAGTCAGGTAATCGTCGGCACCGCCATCGAGCGCCATCACCTTGTCGAGCTCGGTATCCTTGGCGGTAAGCATCATGATGGGCACCGTCGCCGTCAGGCGATCGGCGCGCAGACGACGCATAATCGCCAAGCCATCGGTATCGGGCAGCATGATATCGAGCAGTACAGCATCGGGCACCCGTCGCGCCACGGCAGCTTTAAACTCACCATCGCACGAAAAGCCTTCGGCCTCGATCCCCTGCTTGCGCAGTGCATAGACCGTCAAATCCCTGATGTTGTCATCGTCCTCGACGTAATAGATCATGTTGAACCCCTTTGCGGCCGGCATGACCGCATCTTAACCCTAAAGGTACCTTTACTAGATGGTATCAGCCAAAACGTCCCGTCAAATAAGGCTCTTCGGTGGTTTCTGTGGGAGAGATTCCGGCATAGGCCCAGCTCA
>CAJMBB010000096.1 GCA_905211615.1 uncultured Collinsella sp.
TCCGGCGCCTTGTCGAGCATGGCACGGATGGCGCCGACGGCGTCCTCGCGCTTGACCTCCCACACGCGGTGCGTAATGCCGGCGGGGTCGGTGACGGCATAGAGTGAAGCGCCCTCTTTTGCGGCGCCGAGGATGATATTCATGACGGGCGAGGCTTCGTAGGCAAGTGTTACGGGACGGGGCTGCACCTTGAGCTCGGTGATCGCGCGCGCGGCGGCGAGTGCGTCGACGCTCTCGGCGGCAGCCTCGTCGCTACCCGTCAGCACGTTAACCGGGCAGATCGCCACGACAGCCGTCACGCGTCCCGGCTCGCCCGAGCATTCGTACACGTAATACGCCGCACCCGGGTCCTTGAGCATCAGGCCATCGGCAATGGCTTCGCGCAGGGCTTCGTTGTCACTCAGAATACCGCCCATTGCGGGCAGCGCCTCGAGCACGCGGTCCTGAGCCGGGCGGATGCAGGGAAACGGAAGTGCTTTCATGGGCGGTCCTAACGCACGAGTCGGTTTGTTCGCGGCTTATTATGCCCCAACTTGGCCGCTCGCGTCCCAGAGCACGTTATCGGCGAGCGCGATTAGCACCTGCTGACAACGAACGATATCGGCATGGGGCACATATTCGTTGGGCTTGTGCGCGAGCGCGAGCGACCCGGGACCGTAGCTCATGCAATTGCAGTTACCTGTCTTGCCGGCAATGACGGCGGTGTCGGTGTAGCCGCTAAAGAAGCCGACGGTCGTGTCCGCGCCCGTCACATCGTCTGCTGCGCACTTGAGTGCAGCTAGAAGGGGAGAGTTCGGGTCGCGCTCGATGGCGGGGCGGTCGCCCGTCACGGTGTAGCTGCCATGGCAACCGGGAACGGCGGCTTCGGCGACGGCGATGGCCTGCTCTACCATGCGCGTTGCGGCGGCCGTATCGGTCGGCGGGGTCAGACGCATATCGACCCAGACCTTGGCGTGGTCGGGCACGACATAGGGACGATATCCGCCCTCGATTTGGCCAAACGTGATGGTCGAAGGCCCCAGCTCATCGTGCGCGGGCAGCGCCACAAACGCGCGACGGAGCGAACACACGGCCTCGGCCATGGCGGCGACGGCATCCGCGCCCTTCCAGGGCTGGCTCGCATGCGCCGTCACGCCAGCCATTTCAATCTCGAACCACGTACGCCCCTTGTGCGCCACCTGGATCTGTCCGTCGGTGGGCTCGGTGTCCAGCACCCATTCACGCGAGCCGACCCAGCCGGCATCGATCGCGGCCTCTGAGCCGCGCATAAAGTCCTCCTCGTCGACCGAGCAAATGAGTGAGAAGCCGCGGCGGGGCAGCTCGCCTTCTGCCGTCACGCGCTCGAGCGTATGGACCAATGCGGCAATGGCGCAGGCCAGGCCACCCTTCATATCGCAGGCACCGCGGCCATAGAGTTTGTCGTTGCGCACGATCGCTCCGAGCGGCGGAATGTCCGCGTCCCAGCCATCGCCCAGCGTAACGGTATCCATATGGCAGATATAGACGAGCCGTGGCTCGTCGCTCAGTCCCGGCACGGTGACCATAAGGTTGCGGCGCCCGGGCAGCACCTCGAGCTCCTCAACCTGCACGGCATGGAGCACCGGATGGCTCAGCTGCGCCAACCGTTCCTCAACCAACGCTTTGATATAGCGCTCAATCTCGTCCTCATACGCACCCGGGTCTGAGCTGTCGATCCGCACGAGTCCTTGCGTAAGCCGCCAAGCAAAATCTGTATCAACCATAGGCACCTCACAGATAGTTAGGTCAACATACAGATTGTATGCCAAGAAGCGGCTCGGTGCATTTAATGGAGCGCTCACAAAAACGGGGCGCCTCTCGTGCGAAAGGCGCCCCGCGGGCATTCAATGTCAGTGACGGGCAGGCCACATGCGGAACTGCCCGTCAGATCAGCCGGCGCTATTTGATTACGCGCACGCGATACATCGACGGAATCTGCTTAAGCGCCTCGATCGTGCTGCTGTTCAGGTGCTCATCGGTGTCGAACATGGTGTAGGCGTTCTCGCCGGCGGACTCGTTGGTCATGCGCTGCACGTTGGCGTTGTCCTTGGCCAGGATGGCCGTGATCTGGCCGATCATGTTGGGCACGTTGGCATGCAGGCAGGCAATGCGGCTCGCGGCGCGCGCCTTGCCCATGCTGCAGGCGGGGTAGTTGACGCTGTGCGCGATGTTACCGTTCTCCAGGTAATCCTTGAGCTCGCTGATGGCCATGTCGGCGCAGTTGGCCTCGGCTTCGCCGGTGCCGGCGCCCGAGTGCGTGGTGATAAACGTATTGGGCATCTTGACGGTCTTGGGCGTGGCAAAGTCGCAGCTAAACCAGCTGAGCTTACCCTCGCGCAGGGCGGCGTCGACGGCGTCTTCGTCGATGATGGTCTCGCGCGCGTAGTTGATGAGCACGGCGTCGGGTGCCAGCAGGTTAATCTGCTCGGTGCTGATCATGCCGATGGTGTCGGCCTTGCTGGGCACGTGTACGGTGAGGTAGTCGCAGCCGCGGCAGAGATCCTCGAGCGTGCCCACACGCTGCACCTCGCGGCTCAGCACCCACGCGTGCTCGACGGAAATGAACGGGTCGTAGCCGTAAACGTCCATGCCCAGGTCGACGCAGGCGTTGGCGACCTTGGAGCCCACGTTGCCCAGGCCGATGACGCCGATGCGCTTGCCCTTGAGCTCGCGGCCCACAAAGGCCTTCTTGGCCTTCTCGGCATCGACCTGAATCTCGGGGTCGTCGGCGTTGTCGCGCACCCAGTTCATCGATTGCACCACGCCGCGGCTCGAGAGCACCAGCATGCCTAGGACGAGCTCCTTGACGGCATTGCTATTGGCGCCGGGGGAGTTAAAGACGACGACGCCCTTCTTGGCGTACTCTTCGACGGGGATGTTGTTGACGCCGGCGCCGCAGCGGGCGATGGCGCGGATTCCCTCGGGCAGCTCGTAGCCGTGCAGGTCGGTTGAGCGCATCAGAATGGCGTCGGCCTCTTCGGCGGTGCTCACAAATTCGTAGCCTTCGCCAAACTCGACTTTGCCGTCTTTGGTGATGTCGTCGATGGTCTTAATCTTGCGCATGAAAAACTCCTTAGCTGGTTTGTTTAAAACAAGTGGTTTGAAGTGGCTGATCGGCCCGCGTGCTGCGGGCTAGTTAGATCGCTGGCTCAAACCGTGCTGCGCTTCGAAGTCCTTCATGTACGTGGCCAGTGCCTGCACGTCCTCCATGGTTACGGCGTTGTAGACGCTGGCGCGCATGCCGCCGACGAGGCGATGGCCCTTGACATTTTGAATCTGGTGCTCTGCCGCGCCTGCGACAAAGGCCGCGTCGAGCTCGGCGTCGCCGGTGCGGAAGGTGACGTTGGCGATAGAGCGGCTGTCGGCCTGCGTGGTGCCATGGAACAGCTCACTTTGCTCGAGCAGGTCATAGAGCAGATTGGCCTTGGCCCAGTTGCGCTCGGCCATGGCGGCAAGTCCGCCGGTCTCCTCGACCCAGCGGAATACCTTGCCGCACACGTAGATGCCAAAGGTGTTGGGCGTGTTGAGCATGGAGCCCTTGGCGGCCTGGGTCTTAAGGTCCATGTACTGCGGCGTCTGCGCAAAGGCGGGGCCATCTGCGATGAGATCGTCGCGCACGATGACCACGGTCACGCCCGCGGCACCGGCGTTTTTTTGCGCGCCGGCGTAAATGAGCCCGTAGCGCTCAACGTTGAGCGGCTGCGACAAAAAGCAGCTCGAGACATCGGCGACCAGCGGTACGTCGCCGCAGTTGGGCAGCTCGTGGTACATGGTGCCAAAGATGGTGTTGTTCTGGCAGATGTAGACGTAGTCGAGCCCGTCGCCTGCGGCCTCGGCGGCAATGCGCGCGTTGATGTCGGCCATGGTGGGTATGCGGTCGAAATTGGTGTCCTCGGAGCTCGCGAGCAGTACGGCCTCGCCGTACTTGGCGGCCTCCTTGTATGCCTTGTTGGCAAAGTTGCCGGTCACGATGTAGCCGGCGCGGCCGCGGCGCATGAGGTTCATGGGGATGCCCGCAAACTGCAGCGTGGCGCCGCCCTGCAAAAACAGGACGCGGTAGTTGTCGGGGATGCTTAGCAGGCGACGCAGAGTTGCCTCGGCGTCGTCGATGATCTGCTGGTACATGCTAGATCGATGACTCATCTCGAGCACGGACATGCCGCAGCCGCGGTAGTCCATCATCTCGTCGGCGATCTCGGCGAGCACGCTTGTAGGCAGCGCGGCCGGGCCAGCTGAGAAGTTGTGCACACGTGCCATCTTCTAGTTCCCCCTTGTAGTCGTTTGGACGTTCGGGATACTTTAGCACAGTGGAGCGCCAGGCGCGACCGCATCACAGCAAAACCCGAGTGCGCCGCTATGATTTACAGGATGGTTACATGGGGGAGGGGTGCTTTACTCCTCAGGCAAATCCAAATCTGCGAG
The DNA here is from genome assembly GCA_905211615.1 of uncultured Collinsella sp. GTDB lineage: Bacteria > Actinomycetota > Coriobacteriia > Coriobacteriales > Coriobacteriaceae > Collinsella. Next base: position 4,441 of record CAJMBB010000096.1, read on the forward strand.
CGAAGGCATGAGGTTCTCTAGGCGCTTGATCTCTTCGCCGCAAATTAGCTACCTCCTGGTCACTACGACGCCAGCGTGGCGATGACGGCTTCGTCGCCGGCGTATATTAGGGTGTTGCCGTCGGGGATGATCGTTTGGCCGTCGCGCTTGAGCATCACCACGATAAAGGGGTGCTTGCCCTGCGGCACATCGCGAAGACGCTGGCCGGCCAGGCGACCGTGGGGCGTCACGGTGACCTCACGCAGCGTAACCTCGGCACGCTCTTCGAACGTTGGGGCGGCCATTACCAGCAGATCGCCTTCCTGGATCACGGTATCGCCGTTGGGCAGCACCGGGTGCGCCCCGTCGCGCAGCACCAGGACCACGAGCATGTCCGTCGCGCTGCCAATATCGGCGAGCGAGCGCCCGGCAAACGGATGGCCAGCACCCACCTTGAGCTTTACAAATGACATGCCGTCTTCGTCGCGATAGTCGTTAAAGGTGCGGCGCACGTCGCCGGTCGCATCGATCATATCGAGCTTCTTCGCCACCGCTGGCAGCAGCGAGCCCTGCACCACAATGCTCGACACGGCAATCACAAACACCAGGTCAAATAGGTCGTGTCCGCCGGGAACGCCGGCCACCACGGCAAAGAGACTAAAGACGACCGAAGCTGCTCCGCGCAGGCCCGCCCAGCTTACGAGCGCAACCTGGCGAGGGTTGGTCTTAAAGGGCGCCAACAGCATGCCCACGGCGATGGGGCGGCTCACGAAGAGCATAAACGCCATGAGCGCCAGGCCCGGCAGCAGCATCTGCGGCAGGCGTGCGGGCGTTACGAGCAGGCCGAGCAAGAAGAAGATCGTCATCTCCGCCATTTCGGTGAGGGTGTCAAAGAAGTGCGCCATCTCGACTTTGCCGGTGATGTCGCTGGCACCCAGCACAATGCCGGCCAGGTATACAGCCAAAAAGCCGTTGCCGCCCAGGTAGCTCGGCAGCGCGTAGGCGACGATGGCCACGGCGAACAAAAAGATAGTCTGCGCGCCCTCGGCCGCTGCGTGTGCGCGTTCAATCAGGCGGCTGGATGTCCAGCCGATGGCAAGGCCCAGCCCCACGCCCAGGACGATCTGCTTGGCCAGCAGCACGGGAATGTCGATGTTGCCGCCCGCCGCGAGGGTCGCGAGCACCGCGGTGAGCATGTAGGCGACGGGGTCGTTGGAGCCCGATTCGACCTCGAGCAGCGAGTCGGTGCCGCCCTTCAGCGAAAGGTTGTGCTCGCGCAGCACGCTAAAGACGCTGGCCGCGTCGGTGGATGCCACGACCGATCCCAGCAGCAGGCCGCCGATCCAGTCGAAGCCCAGCACAAAGTGGGCGAACGCGCCGGTGATGCCTGCGGTGATGACGACGCCGAGCGTGCTCAGCAACACCGCGGGCACGGAGATGGGTTTGGCACGGTCGATATTGGTGTTAAAGCCGCCGTAGAACATGATGAACAGCAGCGCCGTGCTGCAGACGGTTTCGGTGAGCGCGTAGTCGCTAAAGTCGATGTGCGCCGGGCCGTTGACGCCCAACAGCATGCCGAGCGCGATAAAGATGAGCAGGGTGGGGAGGGGGAGTTTTTTGCCGACGGGTTTGATGGTCAGGCACAGAATAATAACGAGGCCGATAAAGAGAAGGATCTGGTTCATGGATGGTGTCCGCTCCTGGGTGGTTGGCGTGGCACGGTCAGTTGTCTGCGGTTATTTGTACCCAAAGATGGTGGGTTTATGGGGTTGGATTGCGGGCGTGCGCGATATCGTCATAGACGGCTGCCGTCTTTGCCTCTGCTCGGAAACCCTTTCCAGCTTTATTGCAACGGAGTACAATGGGTAACGTTTAAGTTCAACTTGAAGTTTTAGTTGCGGCACCGGGCTTCGGCCGCAATGCAAGGAGAGGCGTACCATGGCGATCTATGTGACATCTGATGCTCACGGGCACGTGCGTGCGCTTGACGAGGCCCTGTCTAAGATCTCGTTGACGTCCGACGACACGCTGTACGTGCTGGGCGACATGATCGATCGCGGGCCCGATCCGGTCGGCGTTATTAAGCTCGTGCGCTCGCTGCCCAACGCCCACGTGCTCAAGGGTAATCACGAGCAGATCATGCTCGATGCCATCATTGGTCAGGATCCGCTCGATGCCGAGACCTGGGATATCAACGGTGGCTGGACGACGCGCGAGCAGCTCAACGACATGGAATATGAGGCATACGAGGAACTCGTGCGATGGATGGCCGCGCTGCCGCTCTACGCGGTGGTCGAGACTGCCGAGCGGCCGTACCTGCTGGTGCACGCCGGCATTCAGACCGAGGCGGCGCGTGCGTTTTTGCTCGAGCATGGTGTCGATTGCGGCGACGGCAGGGGAGCGGTCGATGCCGATCGCGAGCTGCTGCAGCAAATGCTCGCCGTACAGTCGTCCGATGACTTGCTCTGGATTCGCCATGGCTATTGGGATGCCCCGACGGGGCTGCTTTCTGCCGAGGGCAAGGGCCCGGTCGTGGTGAGCGGCCACACGCCCACGGTATCGCTTGGGCGCTATTGCGAGGTCGGTGGTCTGGCGGGGCTCGATGAGGAATCGGGACGCGGGCAGATCGTGCGCTTGGGCGGCGAGGACACTGCCGGTGTGCCCGATCGCATCGACATCGACTGCGCCGCCGCCACCGGCTCCGAGTTCGGTCGTGTGGGCATCCTGCGGCTCGATGATAGGGCGGAGTTCTACGCGAACATCAACCCGGGCGAATAATCGGTGCAAGGGGTAGCTAATTTTGGACGGGGCCTTTTTTGACCACTTTTGCCCTTCTGCCCGCTAATTGATTTCTCTGGGACGGGCATTAAATAAGGCTCTGTTAGACCAGGATTGACATGCCGACCTGCCGGCTAACTCG
>CAJMBB010000097.1 GCA_905211615.1 uncultured Collinsella sp.
GCTCTCCCTTTGCCGACCAGTCCGGCGACGCCGGCTTCACCCGCACGCCGAGCGACGACGCGTGCGCCTACACCTGGGATCTCGCGCTTACCAAGCGCGGCAGCGACGGCGACAAGCCGCTTGCCGGGGCGGTCCTGAGCATCGCCGACGACCGCGGTCGCACACTGGCGGCCGACGGCACGTGGGATGCGGAGGGCAAGGCCACCGTCACCACGGGCGAGGACGGCCGCGTGACCGTCTCGGGCGTGGACTCGGGCAAGCTGGAGGTCCGCGAGCTCAAGGCGCCCAAGAGCTACACCGCCTTCGAGGGCACGCGCTCTGTGACGGTCAAGGCCGAGGGTCTGGACGTCGACCAGGTGGCCGCCGCCAAGCCCAAACTCACCATCACGGCCGAGTCGCCCCTGCGCGCCGACAGCGCGGACGGGTCGACGGGCAGCCTGGAGGTGTCGCTCATCAACACGCCCACCGGCACACCCCCTAGCATTACCACCGGAGGCTTTATGCCCTCGACTGGCGATATGGCAATGTACGCCGCGGCCGCCGCAGCGGTCGCCGGAGCCGCGCTCATCGTGGTCGCGCTCCTGGTCAAGCGGGGGGGTGGCAGCCATAAAGAGTAGCTGGCAGCCCCACAGAGAGCGGGGCGAGACGTAGCGAAGTAGATGCTAAGACACAGACAGATGATGACCGATCGAATGAGAACTAACCGGAAAACGGAGGAAAAGAAGATGAGCATGAACAAGAACATCGCACGCCTGGCAGTAACGGCAGGCCTCACAGCAGCGCTGAGCTTCGGCGGCGTGATGGCCCCGGTGACCATGGCGTTTGCTGATGATGCGACGGGCAGCATCACGATCAATAAGGTCGACGACGCCAACAAGGACAATACGTTCAAGGCTTATCAGATCTTCAAGGCAAAAGTCGTTGACGGGAAAGACAAAGGTAAGGTTGCTTCCGATATTGAATGGTCAAGTACGAATATCGGAGCCAAAGTGATCTCTGCCATTCGGGGATCTGCCCAGTACAAGGAGATTGTGGGTACGGACGGCACCAAGGCGCTTGCGAACGATGCCACCGCCCCGGCTGTTGCTGAATGGCTTTCTAAAAATGTGACGGGCACTTCTGCCAGCACGGGAACCAGCAGCGCGGGCACGCGTGTCGCTCCTGGTGATGTTCTGTATGCAATTGCGGCTGCTGTTGCAGGCGAGACCCCTGCGGGAAATTCCATTAAAGTGGGCACTCCGTGGACGCGTCCGGACACTAATAAAGATGGCCTTTACGGCGATGGCTATTACCTGTTCGTGTCGGACAGTCTTAAGGAGGACAAGCCGAATACTGGCACCTCTCCGATTTTTGCGATTGTTGGTGGCGACTCCGTGACCGTTACCGAGAAGACCAGCATTCCTACCGTGAGCAAGAAGGTCAAGGACGACAGGTCGAACAGCAACTGGGCGGACAAGGCCGATTCGCAGATGGGCCAGAACGTAAACTACCAGCTTACCGGCACTGTTGCTGACAACGTTGCGTCCTTTAGCGCGTACAAGTATGAGTTCTACGACGAACTGTCCGCCGGCCTGACCGCAGACGAAGACAGCATCAAGGTTTACGCCGGGACGGATCGTGGTACTGCAAAAGAGATCACGGCAGGCAACAACTACACTGCTGACGTCACCGCCGACGAAGCCACCGGCAAGTCGACCCTGACTGTCAAGTTCACCGACCTCAAGACCGCCGTGGCCGATCTCTCCGCGCAGACGAAGATTTATGTTGAGTATACCGCCAAGCTCGACCCCCAAAAGGACGCCAATATCGTCGTGGGCGGCAACGGCAACGAGAACACCGTCACGCTCGTTTACTCCAACAACCCCATGGAAGAGGGTACCGGCACCTCCGTGCCCGACACCGTGCGCGACTACACCTACGCGCTCAAGCTCGTCAAGGAGGATTCTGCCAACGATGCCATTAAGCTCGAGGGAGTAAAGTTCTCCATCCAAGCTACCGAGCCCGACGATTCCAACTCCAAGGATCTGTACGTCCAAGAAGATGGCTCGCTTGGTTCCAACGAGCATGAGTTCGCGACTAATAAAAACGGCGAGATTGACGTCAAGGGCCTTGACGCCGGCACCTACACCGTCAAGGAAACCCATGCCCTCAACGACTATAACACCCTGCCCAAATTTACCTTCACCATCTCCGCGTCCGATCTCAACCAGGACGAGGGCAATAACACCCTGACCGTCACCGCGACCAAGGGCGAATCCGACCTCGTCCTCGATCCGGTCGTCAACGGCGGCACCGTCACCCTAACCGTCAAGAACAAGAAGGGCTCTGGCCTTCCGCTGACCGGTCTCAACGGCGTGACCTTCACTTGGATCGCTGGTGGCGCGGTGCTGTGCATCGGCGTGGCGCACCTCATCCGCAGCCGTAAGCAGGCCGAGGAGTCCGAGCAGGAGTAACGCTCGCTCACCCATCCCTTTGGCAGGTGGGATGTGATGGCCATGAGACTTGCGGACACTTTCTCGTCCATCCACGTTCTTGCTTTGCCATTCTCTTTTCGGGGCAGACTCCACACTGGAGTCTGCCCCGTTTTTTGAGATAACGCAGGCAGCCTCCACCGTCCGATGCGGACTCATCCGTCATCGCGTTTCTTGACTCGTATGAGGTTCGGTTTAAGGTCCGTAGGCGCTCGCGCGGTGCGGACGGTGGAAGGCATTTGCGCCGCAACAAGCGCAAATAAGAATGCCCGGGGTTAGAGGCCCGGGCATTTAACAACACCGGAAACTGGTCGCCAGCGCTCCAAAGTACTTACGCGGGGTGCGTCGTTTCCTGTAGTTATTGTATCCCGAATCTCCCCGCCGATTCGAGACATTTTGAAAACGCAAACACGCCGGGCAAATCCGGACAATGCGGCAGGCCCTCTGAGCGGGGAACCGTGTTTGTAACTCTCGAACAAATGTTTGTAAAAATCGCGTTTACCAGCTGTAAGTGCAAGTACTCGCAGTAAAATGGCCTTGCGACGCATCCCGTGCGCGGGCGGCCGACGACTCGATCGGAGGTCCCCAAATGCTGAAATTCCTTAACGCGCTCGCCGCCCTCGCGGCGGTGGGCTCGTTCGTCATCGCGTTTCTTGACTCGTATGAGGTTCGGTTTAAGGTCCGTAAGCGCACGCGCGGTGCGGATGGTGGACGGCATTTGCGCCGAAAGCGCAAATAAGAATGCCCGGGGGTAGGATCCCGGGCATTTAACAAAACCAGAAAACTAGGCCGCCCGCGCTCTCGTACACTTACGCGGGATGCGTCGTTTTCTATTGACATTGTATCCCGAATCGCCCCGCCGATTCGGGACATTTTGAAAACGCAAATGCTGGCTTATGCACGAAAGGAATCTCGTTAATTCCGAAAATTATGTATAATTCCAATTTAAACTGGAATCAAACGAAAACGATGGAAATGAACGAAGCGCTAATCTACTTACAAGAAGCACTAGGCCTCTCTGCCAAGACCAAAACTTGGCCTGGATCCGCACACTTGCCGCTGCATCTGCGGGCGATTGAGGTCCGCGCTGTTGATGCAAACGGTTTTTCGTTTTTGCTTGCAAGTTTGCCTACTGGCGTCGGGCTTCCCGAGGCTAAGAGGGCCTATAGTCAGCTAGCCTTGCGCGCGGAAACTCCTGTTGTCGTTTCGTTTCCTGATGCCGATGCACGTCAGCGCAAAGCATTGGTCGCACAAGGGATTCCCTTTGTCTGCCCAGGTAGACAGGCTTTTCTTCCATTTATGGGCACGGCCTGCACGGAGAGGGGCGGTGTCCGGTTTCACAATCACGCGACCAAGATGTCACCCAACGCGCAGGCTGCCGCAATCTGGGGAGCCGCCCAGGAGCCATATCGCCCCTATGACCTTTGTCGTGCGCTTGGCATTTCGGCAAGCCGTGCGAGTGAGGCCATAACCGAGCTTGTCGACAGGGGGCTCGCGAGGCGCGAGCGTTGCGAGCGACGTGTCGTCGTGTTCCCTGTTGCCGTTGATCTTCTGCTCAGCGAACACATGGCAGAGCTCTCCTCGCCTGTCTCGAAGGTCTTTTTTGCAAGGAAGGCGCCGCAGATCGACTATCTTGTTGACGCCGGGGAGACGGCGCTCGCTGCGCGTTCGATGCTCGCTGCGCCGGGCATGGAACAAAAGGCCGTCTTAAGAAGTGCATGGCGTCAACTGAGCAACCTCGAAGTCGCAAACGGGGAGTTGCCGGATAACGAAACGGCGATGATCCAAGTGTGGCGTTATGCACCCGTGTTTGCCGACTCCTCCCGCGTCGATGACATTTCGCTTGCGCTATCTTTGGCGGCAATCGACGATGAGCGAATTCAGCTCGAAGTCGATCGCATGTTTGGAAAGGAATATCCATGGCAAGAAGCGCTGTAGAAGGTCTCCAAGAATTTCAGCAGCATATGCAAGAAGCTGCAGGATCGTATGCCCTTATCGGCGGCACGGCATGCGACATTTTGCTCGCGGAGGCGGGACTTCCGTTTAGGATGACTCACGATTTTGATGTGGTAATTGTCGCCGATGACCGGTTGCCTCAGACGGCAGAAGCTATATGGACTTTGGTGCGTGATGGCGGTTACCGCTGCGGCTGGGGCGAAGGCAAAGGCTCATGTTTTTATCGGTTTACAGAGCCTAAGAGGCCGGGTTACCCCCATATGATCGAGCTCTTCGCGAAGTGCCCCGACTTTCTAAAGGGTCGTGAGGGGATTGATGTGGCACCAATTCACGTTGATGAAAACGTAAGCAGTCTTTCGGCAATTTTGTTGGACGATGCTTACTACAGCTTGTTCCTTCAGGGAATTCGGACCGTAGACGGCGTTTCGGTCCTGGGTACGGAATACATTGTCCCGTTCAAAGCGAAGGCGTATCTCGACCTAAAAGCCAGAAGGGAAGCGGGGGAGAACGTTGATTCGAGGAAGGTAAAAAAGCATAAACGCGATGCGCTGAGGCTTGCTCAGCTGCTTGGCGAGTCGGAAGGTGTCGACCTGGGCGGAGAACTGAAGGACGATATGCTTGCGTTTGTTAAAGATTGCGAGGTGGGCGACGTCAATCTGAAACAGATTGGGATTGCGGGCGTAACGATGGCGCAGTTGCTCGAGACGATGAAAGCAACATATGGCTTGATTAGTTGAGTGGGGTAACGTGGCCCGGACGGTGCAGTCTAGCGGCGTTGTCCGGCGCGGAAGCTTGCTAATCGGCTATTATTTGTTTAGACAACCTGAGCTATAGAGGAGTGACCGGCGATGGTGCAGGGCGCCAAACATATGAAGAGCAATAACGCCGCGGCCAACGGCGGCTCAAGCCCTCAGCCCAAACCTCAACCAAAACCCAAGCGCCGTCGCAAGCGACTGCCGCGCTGGGCCGACCGGCTCATCACCATCGTCATCATCCTTATTGGCGTGGGCCTTATGACCTGGCCGTGGATCTTGGACCGGCTCGAGGCCTCGGGCGTGTTCAACCAGATCAGCACGGTGTCCAGCACCGTTGACGCGCTGTCTGCCGAGGAGCGCGAGCGCATCCTGCTCCAGGCGCGCTCTTTTAATGAGCGGCTGGCGGGCGAGGCCACCGAACTTCCCGCCGACCAGATCGAACCCTACGCCCAGCAGCTCATCTTTGACCGCGACCCCATGATGAGCTGGGTCGAGATCCCCTCCATCGACGTGAGCATGCCCATCTACCACGGCACGAGCGAAGAAGTCCTTATGGCGGGCGTCGGCCACCTGGAGGGCACGAGCCTGCCGGTGGGCGGCACCTCGACGCACTGCGTGCTCACCGCGCACTCGGGCATGCGCAACCTGAGCATGTTCGACGACATCCACTCGCTGGAGCCCGGCGACCTGGTGCTGCTGCACACCATGAACAAGACGCTCGCCTACAAGATGGTGGACTCCGAGGTGGTGCTGCCCGAGGAGATGGAGTCGCTGACCATCGAGCCGGGCGCCGACAAAGTGACGCTCGTCACCTGCACGCCCTACGGCGTGAACGACCATCGCCTGCTGGTGCATTGCGTGCGCACCAAGTACAACAAGAAGGACGTCGACAAGCAAAAGTCGCTGGCCGGCCGCCACTGGGGCAAGCGCGAGTTTGCCGTGCTCATCGTGGTCGTAGCCATTGTGCTGTTGCTGCTGGACATCGTGATCCACGCGGTCCGCAAACGCCGCAAGGCCAAGGCCTTGGCATAAGACATTCTCCAGAATCACCACAATGGGGACAGGCACCTTTGTGGTGGTCGGGACTTCCAAACCATCACAACATTCGATGAAAATCGCGATTTTGGCGAAAAGCGTCGAATGTTGTGATGCTTTTCGCTGCGGGCGCGACGGTTTTCGTTGTGGGCAGTACGGTTCTCGTTGTGGACGAGACGGTTTTCGCTATGGACGGTGCGGTTTCGCTGCAGAACCGCCAGCCCGCCGCCTGCCAGTCCGCCGTCCTCGTTACGTTTTCGCTGCATTTGGCTAAAGCACCTGCTCCAAGCGGCGTTGCCTTGTATACTAGAGCGGTTTATCTGTTATGCGGAAGGGAGCGCCTATGGCACTCAGCGAGAAAGACGTGCGCGGCATCGCCGAGTACGCAAAGATCGCACTGACCGATGACGAGCTCACCCAGATGACGTCCTACCTGAACGACGCCGTCCAGATGCTCGAGCCCGTCTTGCAATATGACTTGCCCGACGTGGAGCCCACGTTCCATCCTATCGGAAGCCTGTCCAACGTGATGGGCGATGACCTGCGCGAGCCCGAGCGCGACCTGCCGCTCGACGTCGCGCTCGAAAACGCCGGCAGCGCGCGCGATCGCTACTTCCGCGTGCCGTCCATTTTGGGAGAGGGGGAGAGCGAGTAATGGCTCAGAGCTTCGATTCCCTTACCGCCGCCCAGATCGCCGCGGGCGTTGCCGCCGGCGACTTTACCGCTACCGAGGTGGCCCAGGCCTCCCTTGCCGCCATCGAGGCGCGCGAGGGCGGGGTCCAGGCATTCCTGCAGGTGTCGCCCGAACTTGCGCTTGAGGCCGCTGCGCGCGTGGATGCCGACCGTGCCGCAGGCAAGCCGCTGCCCCCGCTTGCGGGCGTGCCGCTGGCCATTAAGGACAACATGAACCTCGTGGGCACGCGCACCACCTGCGCTTCCCACATGCTCGGGGACTACCAGAGCGTCTACACCGCCACCTGTGTCCAGCGCATGCTCGATGCTGGCTGCCTGCCCATGGGCAAGGCCAACATGGACGAGTTTGCCTTTGGCAGCTCTACCGAGAGCTCGGCGTTCCACCGCACCAACAACCCTTGGGATACCGAGCGCGTGC
>CAJMBB010000098.1 GCA_905211615.1 uncultured Collinsella sp.
TACACCGATATGGAGAGCGCCATAAAGGGCGAATATGCCGACATGGTGCGCAAGTACTTCATGAAGCTCGTGACGCCCCACGATCACAAGTTTGCGGCGCTCCACGGCGCGGTGTGGTCCGGCGGCTCGTTCGTGTACGTGCCCAAGGGCGTGCACCTCTCCATTCCTCTGCAATCCTACTTCCGACTGAACGCCAAGGGCGCCGGCCAGTTTGAGCACACGCTCATCATCGTGGACGAGGGCGCGAGCCTGCACTTCATTGAGGGCTGCTCCGCGCCGAAGTACAACGTGGCAAACCTCCACGCTGGCTGCGTGGAGCTGTACGTCAAGAAGGGGGCCAAACTCCGCTACTCGACGATCGAAAACTGGTCGAAGAACATGTACAACCTGAATACCAAGCGTGCGCTGGTGGAAGAGGGCGGCACGATCGAGTGGATCTCCGGCTCCTTCGGCTCCCATGTTGGCTGCCTGTACCCCATGAGCATCTTAAAGGGCGACAATTCCCGCATGGAGTTCACCGGCGTTACGTTCGCCGGTGCGGGGCAGAACCTCGATACCGGCGCAAAGGTCGTCCATGTGGGCAAAAATACGAGCTCCTATATGAACACGCGCTCGATCAGCAAGAGCGGCGGCATCAGCACGTTCCGCTCGAGCGTCGTCGTGGAAAAGGGCGCCAAGGGCGCCAAGTCCGCCGTGTCGTGCCAGTCGCTGATGCTGGACTCCGAGTCCCGCTCCGACACCATCCCCGCCATGGACATCCGCGCCAAGAACGTCGACATCGGCCACGAGGCCACCATCGGCCGCATCGGCGACGATAAGGTGTTCTACCTGATGAGCCGCGGTATCTCGGAGGAAGAGGCCCGTACCATGATCGTCAACGGCTTTGCCAACCCGGTCTCCAAGGAGCTGCCGCTGGAGTACGCCGTCGAGATGAACAACCTGATCAAGCTCGAGATGGAAGGAGCGATCGGATAATGAAACAGACCACGAACACCGCTGCTACCACCCTTGAGCAGGTCAACGCGATGCCGGCGGCCACTTGGGGTTGGCTCAAGATGAACCAGACCAAGCTCGAGCTCTCTGACGAGCTTGCCGCCGCTCCCACCGAGGCCGTTGAGGTCGAGGGCTTGGACGAGCAGTTTACTGGCGTGGCAGACGCGTTCGAAGCCGCCATGGACGCCATCGCCGAGCGCTTCCCCGAGCGCCGCGCCTCCGCCCCCGGCGATGCTGCCGACCGCGCCCGCATCACGCCCGAGACCGAGCTCGACGTGCCCGCCACCTCCGTCTACCAGGCCGGCGCCATCAAGCTCGAGGAGGAGCTCTCCCCTGCTGAGGCCTTCGAGACTGGCATGGGCGAGGCTGCCTACACCTACTTGGCCGACCACGCCACCAAGCGCGTCGTCATCGATGTACCCGCATACAAGCACGCCACGGTTACCGCGCGCGTGAGTGGCGTCGACGCTGCCGTGGCCATCGCCGCCATCGATGTCGTCGCCCATCCCCAGTCGACGCTCGATCTGCAGATCGCCCTTGACTCCCCCGTTACCGGCGAGGGTGTCGTGGGCTCCGTGCTACGCGTGTGCGCCCACGAGTACGCCACCGTCAACGTGACCTGCACGCAGACGCTCGACGATAGCTGGATCGCGCTCGACGACACCGGCCTGTTCCTGGACGAGGGCGCGCGCGTCAACGTGCAGCACACCGTCCTGGGTGCCGGCGCCAGCGCCACCGGCCTTGCCGGCGACCTGCTGGGCGATACCGCCAAGGTCACCATCGATACTGACTACCTGGGCGCCCGCGAGCAGGTGCGCGACTTTAACTACGAGCTGCGCCACCGCGGTCGCAAGACCGAGTGCGAGATCGACGCCAACGGCGTACTGACCGGCACGTCCAAGAAGGTCTACCGCGGCACCATCGACCTCGTGCACGGCTGCAAGGGCGCAACCGGCACCGAGCGCGAAACCGTGCTGCTCGCCAACAAGGGCGTCGACAACAAGACCGTTCCCGTCATTCTATGCGACGAGGACGACGTCGCCGGCAACCACGGCGCCACCATCGGCCACGTCCGCGACGAGCAACTGTTCTATCTCGCCTGCCGCGGCCTTGACCAAAACGCCGCCGAGGACCTGTTCGTCCGTGCCAAGCTGGAGGACGCCGCGCTTTCCGCCACCGACGAGCGCACCCGCGCAGCCGTCGTCCGCTTGGGCAACAACCTGATCGATAACTTTGAAGAGGAGCTCGCATGATCGACACCGAGCACGTTAAATGCGATACCTGTACCGCACCGGAACCTATGGAGCTCGACGCCAGTGACGAGGCCTCGCGCGGCTGGCCTACCGTCGACATCGAGACCAACCCCTACAAGGGCCAGTTCCCGCTGTTCCAGCAGCACCCCGAGATCGCCTTCCTCGATAGTGCCGCCACCGCGCAGCGCCCTGCCTGTGTGCTCGACGCCGAGCGTGACTTCTATCAGCGCATGAACGCCAACCCCCTGCGCGGCCTGTATGAACTGGGCGTGGAGGCGACTGACCGTTACGAGGCCGCCCGCGAGCGGGTACGCAAGTTCCTGAATGCACGCAGTGATGCCGAGATCATCTTTACCCGCAACACCACCGAAAGCATCAATCTGGTTGCTTACAGCTATGCGCTGAACAACATCCATGCCGGGGATGAGATCGTCATCACCATCATGGAGCACCACTCCAACCTGATTCCGTGGCAGCAGGTCTGCCGCGAGACCGGCGCCAAGCTCGTCTACCTCTACCCCACCAAGACCGGCCAGCTCACCACCGAGGAGGTTCTTGCCAAGGTGGGTCCCAAGACCAAGATCCTGGCCGTGGGACAGGTCTCCAACGTGCTAGGCGTCGAGAACCCGGTCAAGAACCTCGGCAAGCTCGTGCACAAATACGGCGGCTATCTGGTCGTCGACGGCGCGCAGTCGCTGCCGCACATGCCGGTCGATGTGGCCGACCTGGGAGCCGACTTCTTTGCCTTTAGCGCACACAAGGCCATGGGCCCCATGGGCATCGGCGTGCTGTGGGGCAAGATGGACCTGTTGAACGCCATGCCGCCCATGCTCACCGGCGGCGAAATGATCGATTCGGTCACCGAGCAGGGCGCCGTCTGGGCGCCCGTCCCCGAGAAATTCGAAGCCGGCACGCAGGACGCCGCCGGCATCTTCGCCACGGGCGCCGCCCTTGATTACCTGGTCAACACGGTGGGCTACGAGAACATCCAGGCCCGCGAGCAGGCACTCGTCCACTATCTGATGGGCGAACTCATGCAGCTCGACTTTGTCCAGATCATCGGCTCCATCTATTGGGACAACCACCACGGCGTTGTGAGCTTTAACGTCAAGGGCATCCACCCGCACGACGTCGCGAGCATCATGGACATGGACGGCGTCTGCATCCGCGCCGGCCACCACTGCGCGCAGCCGCTGCTTACCTGGCTGGGTGTCGAAAACCTTGCTTGCTGCCGCGCCAGCGTGGCCTTCTACAACGACAAGGCCGACATCGACAAGTTCATCGCCGGCCTGCATCACGTTTGGAGCACGTTCAATGGGTAATCTGTACACCTCCACCACATTTATGGAGCACAACTCGCACCCCGACTATAAGTACGAGATGGATGCTCCCACGCACGAGCACGACGGCATCAACCCCAGCTGCGGCGACGAGCTCACCTTGCAGCTACGTGTCGACAACAACGTGATCGAGGAGGCCTCCTTTACCGGTCATGGCTGCGCCATCAGCCAGGCCAGCGCCGACATCATGGCCGACCTCATCACCGGCGAGACCGTCGAGGAAGCTCACCGCTTGGCAGAGCTCTTCCTCGCCATGATCCGCGGCGAGAAGCTCTCCGAGGACGACCTGGAAGACCTGGACGAAGCCGCCCAGCTCCAGGACATCTCGCACATGCCCGCCCGCGTCAAATGCGCCGAGCTCGCCTGGCGCACCCTCGACGGCATGCTCGAGGGACAAGCTAACCAGTAGCGTATGCTCCGAATCCAAGGTTTTTGATTGCCGAGCCGCCCGATACGGGCGGCTCTGTTTTTCCTAATGAGCACGAACACACAAAATCAGCGCGTCCGGCGCCCCGTCTGTCATTTACCACACAGCAGACGCGAACACGGGCGTTTTCCACAGCACCAAAGGCCTGCGGCAGGGCCCCGGACCCGCCAAGCAAAACGCCAAGTCCCGTTCTGCTGAGCTCCGACTCGCTTCGCGCCTGCAGCAGAAGGGTCCCATAGGATGCGGCGTGCATTTTTGCGAGTATTCAGCACGCCAAGCTGTATGTATACGCATCGAAAGCGTTAATCAACGTCTCCAGGCGCATATATATTGTGTTTTAGAGCAAGCATCGCGGTCTCAGGGATCACATACATGCGCTTCGGAGGCGCATCGGAAGGCATAAATAGCTTCGGAACCCGTATGTTGCAAGATTGCGGCAGTGCCGACAGCACCACGATGCTGAAAACTCCGTTTTTTGCACGGCGCAGACGGGGGTAGGCACGGGCAAATCCGGACTGAGCCGTTATTTTATGCAAGATGGCGATTGTTCTATGCATATTAAGAAGTGCAGTTACCGTACCAAGCTTTTGAACGCTGGTTGCGGCGTATGGACGACCCCAGCTGCGGTGAACAGGCGACCCTACATCACGCTTCCGCCAGCCCTCATCGCCGTTCGCGCGCGGGCGCGCACGATACGAGAGACGGTACTTTTGCCAATCCCGGTATACCGCTCAATCTGGCGTACCGTAAAGCCGGCATTGTTCAATCCAACAATAACGGTATCGCGCTGCGCCGGCGGTGCAGTTTTAACCCCGTTGAGCGGAACCCCGAGACTCTTCGCCAACTTGCCGGCAAAGGCATGGCGTTCCCACTCCGTCTCTTTCATATCGCACAGCGCTGGTTCACTGCCGTCGGGCGTCGAAAGCGAATAGGCAATAAAGCCCTCGGCAGAGCCAAAAAGCTCAAGCACGCAAGAAGGATCAGAAAATCCCCTCGCGACATCAGCCGCATCACCGTCGTAAGCGCGTAAATGCTCCGCAAAGCTGCTCCAGGGATAACGCTCGATTAGGCTAACGCCCGCCTCCTGCGGATCGGCGTGTACGGAGCGAATAGCCTCCATCACCTGCCAGTCGGTATCGAGCGAGCGCCGGTCAAAACGGTTCTGGAACAGATGGCCTGTGCGCCCCGTGCGTTTATTGAACCGCCGCGCGTACGTCAAAAGCAACCGGTGCATCGCCGCGCTCATCCTGTCCTCGTAATCTGCAAGCACCAAATGCACGTGAGTGCCCATAAGGCACCAGGCGATAACCGTCACACTCTCCTCGCGGCAGCACTCGCGCATCAGCTCCAAGAACTCCCACCGGTCTTCATCGCCCTCAAAGATGAGCTGCTTGCCCGCACCGCGAGCACAGACATGGTAAAAGCCGGTAACCGTTCTCCAAACGCGCTGCATGGCGCTCCCTTCGCCGGGATCTGCTTGCCATCCAATACAGCACGATTGAAGCGTGCCATCAAAACATTCACGCAAAACAATACACTCGCGCGGCCAAAGGCAGTAAACAGGCGGCGAACGGCACCGTTGCAACAGGTCAACCCCTGCAACACTTACAAGAGCCGACCAAAAGCTTGCCCAAGACGGACCCCCTCTACGGAAGTTCACGACCACAGAACATAGAGTTAAACCGTTTCAATTAAAACTTCCGGACTTCTCGCTACGAAAACTGAGCCGTTCGCCGAATATTCCGTGCATTTCGCGGTATTATAGGGGCTGCATGTCATGTCCCTTTCGAAGGGTCGCCCGGCAATCGCCAGCCACGACCCCCAGACGGGACGCCAACACGATAGAGAGGAGAGGCATGCAGTACTCACAGGAAGTGGAGAACATGTGCCCCGTTGCCAAGGGTGCATACCACGGCCCCGCACCCATCCCCGAGGAGGGCAAGTGGGTCCAGGCTAAGGAGATTTCCGACATCTCCGGTCTTACGCACGGTGTGGGTTGGTGCGCACCTCAGCAGGGCGCCTGCAAGCTCACGCTGAACGTCAAGGACGGCATCATCGAGGAGGCCCTCGTTGAGACCATCGGCTGCTCGGGTATGACCCACTCTGCCGCCATGGCTTCCGAGATCCTTCCCGGTAAGACCATCCTCGAGGCCCTCAACACCGACCTCGTCTGCGACGCCATCAACGTTGCTATGCGCGAGATCTTCCTGCAGATCGTTTACGGCCGCAGCCAGACCGCGTTCTCCGAGGGCGGCCTGCCCGTGGGCGCCTCCCTCGACGACCTCGGCAAGGGCCTTCGCTCTCAGGTCGGTACCATGTTCGGCACCAAGGCCAAGGGCGCTCGTTACCTCGAGCTCGCTCAGGGCTACGTCACCCGCATGGCTCTCAACGACAAGAACGAGATCATCGCATTCGAGTTCCTGAACCTCGGCAAGTTCACCGACGCCGTCAAGGCCGGCAAGACCCCCGAGGAGGCCATCGCTGGCGCTATGGGCCACTATGGTCAGTGGGAGAACGCTGCCAAGTACATCGACCCGCGCACCGACGAGGAGACTCACTCCGTCGCCAGCGTGTTCCCGGTTCACGAGTAGAAAGGGAGGGAAATAACTATGACTGTTACGTTCGAAGGTTACGAGCGCCGCGCTGACAAGATCAACAAGTGCCTCGCCGACAACGGCATCGCCTCCCTCGAGGAAGCTCTGCAGATCTGCACCGACAAGGGCTTCAACCCGCGTGAGATCGTCAACAACACCCAGTCCATCGCCTTCCAGAACGCCGAGTGGGCCTACACCCTCGGTTGCGCTCTCGCTGTCAAGCGTGGCGCCAAGTCCGCTTCTGAGGCTGCCGCCATCATCGGCGAGGGCATCCAGGCCTTCACCGTTCCCGGCTCCGTCGCCGAGGACCGCAAGGTCGGTCTGGGCCACGGCAACCTCGGTGCGATGCTGCTGTCCGACGAGTCGAAGTGCTTTGCCTTCCTCGCCGGTCACGAGTCCTTCGCCGCCGCTGAGGGCGCGATCGGCATCGTCCGCAACGCCAACAAGGCCCGCAAGGAGCCCCTGCGCGTCATCCTGAACGGCCTGGGCAAGGACGCTGCCCAG
>CAJMBB010000099.1 GCA_905211615.1 uncultured Collinsella sp.
GTGCTTTCTGTCTCTCGGCAGAAAAAAGCCCCGGCAGGTCTGCGGAAGCCTGCCGGGAGGATGGCGTCAGTAATAGATGCTGTTTCGCTTTGGCTTTGGTCGGAAGTGGATGCCGGACACCATGCCGAGCGCGGCGAAGGACGTGAACAGCGACGAGCCGCCGTAGCTAAAAAACGGCAGCGTGATGCCGATGACGGGCGTGATGCCGATGCACATGCCGATGTTTTCGAAAGTCTGGAACGCCCACATGCCAACGATGCCCACACACGAAAGACGCAAAAACAGCGACTCGCACTTAAAGGCGACGCGAATCGTCGAAAAGATCAGCAGCACGTAGAGGCACAGGAGCAAAAAGGAACCGCAAAAGCCAAAGGTCTCGGACAGGAAGGCGAAGACGAAGTCGGTGTGGAACTCAGGCAGAAAGCCGCCGGCCGACTGCGTCGCATGCCCCAGGCCCTTACCAAAGAAGCCGCCCGAGCCAACGGCGATAAGCGACTGCTGCAGGTTGTAGGCATCGTCCGAATCGGCATTATCGGGGTCGATAAAGACCGTCAGACGGTTCATCTGATACTGCTTGATGAGCACATCGTGGCCGAGCAACGAATCAAAGACCGAATCAAGCGCCAGGACGAGGGCCACCAGGCCCACGAGCAGGGCCAGGGTCGACAGCACCCATTCGCGGCGTGCACCGCTCATGCAGATGACGATGGCGCCCGAAACCAGCACGACCAGGCCCGAGCCCAGGTCACCCATGGCAACGACGGCCAAAAACGGAATGGACAGCATGCCGCAGAGCTTGACGTAGTCGCGAACGGTATCGATGCGACCGTTATACTGCGAACCAAGCGTAGCAATAAAGAAGATGGTGATGAGCTTGGCAAGCTCAACCGGCTGGAACGTCAAGCCGATACCGGGAATCTTGATCCAGCCCGTCATGCCCAGACCGCCCGTATAGGACAGACCCGGAATCTTGGGCGAGAAGATCACGATCAGGTCGATGACGAGCAACGCCGTCGAGAAATTGGAAATACCGCGCAGGTCGGTACGCCAGACCAGCACCGCCAGCACCGCCCCGATGCCAATTCCCAGAAGATGGCGTGAAAACGATGCATCGGCCTTAAACTGCGAAGCCGACCAGATAATGATGGCACCGTAGGCGACGAGCGCCACAGTAGCCACGAGCACACCGATATGCACCTTTTGGCGAAACGTGCCGCGCGAGGCCGAAAGTTGCTTGTTGACGCGGTCCAGGCTGCTGCGAGAGCCGGTCTTGGTTGAACGGAACAGATCCGCCGGAGAAAAATCCATCGCAACCTCCTATCGAACCGAAGAATCGCCCGAGGCCGAAGAGGTATCGGGCTCGTCATAAATCACGCCGAGCACGTCGCGCACGACATGCATCGCGGTATCTGAGCCACCGCCGCCCTGCTCCAGGACGGTAGCGATGACATACTTGGGATCATCGGCCGGTGCATAGGCGCAGAACCACGCGTATTCGTCCTCGCCACTTTTCTCGCCCGTGCCCGACTTGCCGTATACCTGCGGCGTCAGGGTGCCAAAGTGCGCCGCCAGGGACGTCGATGCCGTGTAAATCACGTCGTGCATGCCGTTGCGAACAAGAGCCAAATCCGAATCGCTGTTGATCTTGGCCTCCAGGCGCTTCTTCTTGCCCTTGCCATTGTACTTATAGGCATCGCCGTCGCCATCGCGCGACACGGCAGACAAAAATACGTGAGGCACGTACTGTTTGCCGCCGTTGGCAAGACCCATATAGGCGCACGCCATCTGCAGGGGCGTCACCAGGATGTCACCCTGACCGATGGCAATGTTGGTCATATCGCCGGCATTCCACTTGCGGTCCTCGGCAGATGCGTCGGTGAAGTACGACTCTTTCCACTCGGCATCGGGAATACGGCCCGCGCCCTCACTCGGCAGATCGATACCGCAGGTCTTGCCTAGACCCCAGCGACGAAAGACCTCCTGCAGGCCCTCGGGATGTTGCTCGTCATAAAAGAACGCCTTGCCCATGTCGTAGAAGACGGGGTCGCACGAGTTGGCGATACCCGACTGCAGCGTCATGGTGCCGTGGCCAGACGTCAGCCAGCAGCGCTTGCCCCAAGCCTTGCCCAGGCCCGTCCAATAGCCCGTGCAGTTGGTTGTCTGCGTTGAAGTGTAGGTTCCAAACTCAAGACCGGCCAGCGCCGAGAGCGGCTTGATGGTCGAGGCCGACATGTACTGTCCGCTAATGGCGCGGTTGAGCAGCGGGTGCGAACCCTTGTCATCATTGAGCTCGGTCCACACGTCATTTGAGACGCCGCCGATAAAGACGGACGGATCGAACTTGGGCTCGCTCGCCATGCCCAGGATCTCGCCATTGTTGGGATCGAGACACACCACGGCGCCGTTACCGGCATTGCTGTAGCCAGTGGTCTTGGCAAGCTCGATAGCGCTCGCCAGTGCCGCCTCACAGGCCTGTTGGATCTTAAGGTCGAGCGTGAGCTTAATGTCAGAGCCGGCCTTTGCGGGTACGGCGCCGGCCTGACCGGTCACATTGCCCGAGGCATCGACCTTGACGGTCTGCTCGCCACGAATACCCTGCAGCAGGTTTTCGTAGTAGCTCTCAACACCCGCCTGGCCCACGATATCGCCCGACTGGTACGTAATCTTGCCAGCAGAAGCATTATCATCGCCAGAGGTTTTCTTATTCTGGGCCTCGAGCTGCTCGGAGGTAATGGTGCCGGTATAGCCCAAGATATGGCATGCCGTCTCACCGTATGGATACTGGCGCTCGGTACGCTCGGCAATCTTGACGCCCGGGAACTCGCCGGCGTGTTCCTTGATATAGGCAACCGTGGAGCGACGGACGTCCGTCGCGATGGTATGCAGGCTCTGAGCGCCCTCTGTATTGTCCTGAATATTGCGAAGGACCGCCACATAAGGCATTCCAAGCACGTTGGCAAGATGGCGAACCAGAACCTCATCCTCGGCAAGGTCGCGGTAGGCCACGACAGCAAGTGAGGGACGGTTCTGGACAAGCGCCACGCCATTGCGGTCGAGGATGCGGCCGCGTACAGCGGGAGTGGTAACGGTGCGAGTCTGATTGCTATTAGCCTGCTTCTCGTAATAGTCCGACGAGACCATCTGCATGCCCCACAGCTTGACGGCGAGCGCCGCAAACATCGCGCCCACACCCGTGGTGAGGATGGAAAAGCGGCCCTTAAAGGCGGTCGCCGCGGTATTGCCCTCGCCCTCGGTGGCGCGTGGGGCCGTTCCATGCTGCGTATCGTAGGTAAAACGGGAATCGCCACGACGCATGATGACCAGCGCGACCACGATGGCCACAACCAGCACGATACCAGCAATAATAACCGTCAACTGGGAAGACATCTACGGGCCTCCCCTATTTGAGCTTGCGGGTCTTGGGCTTAAAGCGCATACCCGTCTGGCGTCCGCCACGCGCGGAGAATCCATAGCCGGACTGAGACACGACGCCGGACATCAAAAACGGAATGGCAACCAGACCCGTCAGGATCGAGGACGGCAGTGCATGGCCGAAGATCGCCACGACAAAGCTCGTCTCCAAACCCATAAACAGCAAGATGATGCTGTAGATCACATTAATGACGAGCGCGAAGGCGCCCACGGTGACGCCGCGCGCACTCGGGCTACCGCCCGTCTGACCGACGGCACTGTGCACCAGGGCAAAAGAACCCACGGTCAGCAGGAGCGACATAACGCCCACCGGCACGGCAGCGGACAGGTCATAAAACAAGCCGCTGCAAAAACCGCACACGACGGCACGGGTCGGGTCGCCCGAGAACACGCTTAGGCACACCAGGATAATCATGAAGTTGACGCGACCGCCCGCAATGGAGATCTGCGGTGCCAGGCCTGCCTGCAGCAGCACGCACACGATGGCGGCGATCACAAACGTACGGGAGCTCATCCCCTGCTCGTGTAGATCCATGGACATGCCCCCTATTCGCTCGAGCCGGAATCGGTCGTCTCGGACGTGTCGGAACTGTCATCCGAGCTCTCGTCCTTCGTCTTGGTCGCAGCATCGCGCGACGTTCCCTGCGGCGTGCTGTTGGCCGTGCTCACGTCCTCATCCGAGGCCGACTGTTCGTCGGTCAGCGAGGTAATGACCAGCACTTCCTCGTTGTTCTCGGCCGTGGTCTGAGCGCGCACCACAATGGTGTAGTACACGTCGTTTGCAGATTTCTCAACCGACGAGACGGTGCCGAGCGGTAGACCCTTAGGGAACACGCCACCAATGCCGGAGGTCACGATGATGTCGCCGACTTTAACGTCGGAGTCGACGCTCACATATTCAAGACGCAGCGTGCCGTCAGCCTGACCCTGCAGCATGCCTTGGGCGCGCGTGTCCTGTACCATGGCGGACACACCCGAGTTCTCGTCGCCAATCAGGCGCACGGTGGACGTCTTGGCCGAGACTTCGATGATCTGGCCGATAACACCGGCAGAGCTCGTCACGGGCATGTTGATGGTAAGGCCGTCGGCAGAGCCCTTGTCGATGGTAACGGTCGAGGTCCAGGCATCGCCGGAGGCACCGACGATACGAGCAGCGGTCGATTTGAGGTTGTAGGTCGACTGCAGGCCGACCAGCCCCTCCAGACGCTCGGCGGTCTTTTGAGCCTCGGAGAGCTCAGCAACCTTAGAGGTCAGTTCCTCGTTTTGCTTCTTGAGCTCATCGAGCGTGTCCTGCGACGCCGTAAGGTTAGAGAACACGTTGCCGATCGCATTGAAGGGAGCCGCCACAGCCGAGCCCACAAAGCGCACCGGCGAGGTAATCGTCGTCACGCCCGAACGCACGGCATGAATCGGCCCGGCCTCGCCCTCGCGGATGTAAAACGTGAGCAGCAACACCGAAATCAGGCTGAAAACAATCAACGGGCGCATACCCGTTGATTGTCGCTTGGTATTCAGATTTGTGGAGAAACCCGAAGATCGTGCCAAATGGAATCCACCTTTTGGAAATTAAGCATTGGTCTGGACGAAGCCGCCATCAAACGCATTGGCCTCGAGCACGCGGGCACAGCCGTTAACAACGTTATCGAGCGCCGTGGGGCTGACGTTGACCGAAACGCCGGTCTCATCGCGCAGGCGCACGTCGAGACCGCGCAGCAGCGCGCCGCCACCGGTCAGCAATATGCCATAGTACATAAGGTCAGAGGCAAGATCGGGCGGCGTGGCATCGAGGGCGTCCTTAACGGCCTTGGCCATCTCGTCGAGCGGCTTGTTGAGCGCACGACGAATCTCCTCGCTCTCGATGCGCACGGTCTTGGGCAGACCCGTGATCACGTCGCGGCCGTTGACCTCGACGTCGAGCTCATCCTTGAGCGGCACGGCGGAGCCGACCTTGATCTTGATGTCCTCTGCCGTGCGCTCGCCGATGGCCAGGTTGTAGGCATCGCGAACGTGCGTGAGGATGGCCTGATCGAACTCGTCGCCGGCAATACGAATGGACTGCGAGACGACGATGCCGCCCATAGCGATAACGGCAACCTCGGTGGTACCGCCACCGATGTCGATGACCATGGAGCCGGTGGGCTCCTCGACGGGCAGGTCGGCGCCGATAGCGGCGGCCATAGGCTCTTCGATCAGATAGGCCTGGCGGGCACCGGCCTGAATCGTGGCCTCAAAGACAGCGCGCTTCTCGACCGACGTGACGCCGGAGGGAACGCAGACGACAACGCGCGGACGCGGGGTCCACGGATAGCGCTTCTCAGACGCCTTGTCGATAAAGTAGCGAAGCATGGCCTCGGTAACATCGAAGTCGGCGATAACGCCGTCCTTCAGGGGACGAACGGCCACGATGTTGCCGGGCGTACGACCGAGCATGCGCTTGGCCTCGATGCCGACCGCCAGGATGCGCTCGTCGTTCTTGTCGATGGCGACGACGGAAGGCTCGCGGATGACGATGCCCTTGCCGCGCACGGAGACAAGCGTATTTGCGGTGCCGAGGTCGATGGCAAGATCGCCCGCATAGCTACCGAAGAACATATCCATCAAAGAAAACAACGCAACTCCTGATGTGTTGGATGATTGCTGGAAAACTACTAGCTCATGATACTAGCGCAAGCCCGGCACCTCACTTGCGGTGAAGCACCGGGCAAAGCTAAATCCCATAAGGTCACTACTGGTTGTCAGCAGCCGAGAAATCCATATCGAGCGAGGAAACGGCCCAGCCGATATGGTTGTCAGAGCGCACGAATTTGACGGTGTACTCCTGCTCGCCGCCCTTGGACAGCGATGCCTTCACCTTGGCGGTCGTCTCGGTCATGGACTGATCCATGCCCTCGACGGACACGGTGGCACCCTGCGGAATCGAGGAGATGATCATCGACTTAGCGTCCTCGGACAGGCTCGAGGCCAGGCAAGACTCGGCCTTTGCGGTGTCACCGTCGCCGGCGGCCTGGAACAGATCGGAATGAATATAACTGCCTTCGAATTTGAAGACAGTATAGTTGTTGTGGACTGCGGTCTGGCGTTCCCGGAGGACGATATGCTGGGAATCGACCTGGTCATCCCTGATATTACCTATTTGAAAGATAATTATGAAAAAGTGAAGGGTTTTGTGATCACTCACGGACACGAGGATCATATCGGCGCATTGCCCTATATTCTCAAGCAGATTAACGTACCCGTATTCGGGACACTGCTGACACTGGGGCTTCTGGAAAATAAGCTGAGAGAGCATAAAATGCTGGATTCCACAACAAGACATACGGTTGTACCCGGCGAAAAGGTAAAGCTGGGACAGATGGTTGTGGAATTTATTCATACGAACCACTCTATCGCAGACGCGGTTGCACTGGCAATCCATACACCTGTGGGCGTTGTGGTGCATACGGGCGACTTTAAGGTGGACTATACGCCCATTGACGGTGATGTGATTGATCTACAGCGGTTTGCTGCACTGGGCAAGGAGGGCGTTCTCCTGCTGATGAGCGACAGCACCAATGCAGAGAGAAGGGGCTTCACGATGTCCGAAAAGAACGTGGGGAAGGTGTTCGAGAAGATTTTTGAGGAAACACCGAAGAACCGTATCATG
>CAJMBB010000100.1 GCA_905211615.1 uncultured Collinsella sp.
AAAGAAGCCGGTGTCCGAGGGATCGGGCATAAACTGACCGGTCGCGCCCGTAGGATCGAGCGGATCGACGGCAGGAGCGTCCATCGCGGGCGCCGGAGCCGTGGCCATGGCCGTCTGGGCAGACAGCGCGGCAAGCGAATCGTGCACGCGGGCAAGCTCATCGGCCTGCTCGGAGGTGAGCTGGTAGATGCCATCGGCAGTGGCGGCGTTAAAGGCGTCGAGTGCGTCGGAGGGACGGCCGGCGGCAGAAAGCGCCTGACCCATGCCGGCGTTGAGCGCACGCGTGTCGTCGCGGGGGCCGGCAAAGTCGATAGCCGTGCGGTAGGTCTCCACGGCATCCGCCGGACGGCCGAGCTTAATGAAGCAACGACCGAGCTCGCCGAGTGCGGCGGCAGGAGCCGGATTGGCGCCGTCGATGGCAGCCTGACGGAAGGCAGTACCCGCGTTGGCATAGTCGCCCGACTGGAACAGCGCGTTACCCAGGCCCAGATAGGCCTTGAACGGCGTGGCATAGGAAGCATCCTGCGTAGCGGCAGAGAACGCCTGGGCGGCCGTCGTGTAGTCGCCCACGGCGGCGAGTGCCTTGCCGCGGTTGGTGAGCAGCGCGCCGCGCTTGCCATAGGTGCCGTCGTTGAGGGCGGCGGCGTAGGCCTCGGCGGCCTCGGCATACATGCCCAGGTGCATCAAGGCGTTGCCACGAAGGTGATCGGCCTCGCCCATAATCTCATCGGGAGTTTTTGCCGCCCCAAGCATCTGGGCTGCAGCGGAAAAATCACCCGCGCGGTAAGCGGCGCGGCCCTGTTGGATCAGCTGGCTATTCAAGGAAGTCCCCTTTACTCGTGAACGATCTCGACATGGACGATCTCGTCGCCGGCACGCAGCTGCGAAATCACATCAAGACCCTCGACCGTGGTACCAAAGACGGTGTAACCGGAATCGAGGTTATGCTGGGCGCCCAGGCAGAAGTAGAACTGCGAACCCGCGGAATCGGGGTCCATGGAGCGTGCCATGGCAAGGGCACCATCGACATGGCTGTTGCGCGGATTGGTGGCAAACTCGCCCTTGATGCAGTAGCCGGGGCCACCGGTACCGGGCATGCCGTCGGGACCCTCAAGACCGGCAGCGACGTCGGCGCCGGACATGTCGCGGGTATTGGGGTCGCCGCCCTGGATGACAAAACCGGGCACATAGCGATGGAACTTAAGGCCATCATAGAAGCCCATCGTGGAAAGCTCGCAGAAGTTCGCGACATGAATGGGAGCGCCCTCGCCGTCAAACTTGACCTTGATGGTACCCTTCGACGTCTCGATAACGGCGCACTCGTCGCCGGCAAGCTGATACTCGGGCGTGTAGAGCTCTTTCTTAAAACCAAACATGTGGTTCCTTCCTCGTGCGTTTAAAGCATATTTGTACGAATTGTAGCAATAAGCATGCGCTTACATCAATTGCGCACGTAGGTTATGCCGACTATGGCGAACTAATTTTAGGAACGCTGCTGCGGCTTCCAGGAGCCCACGTTGGCGTCGTACTGATTCAGCGCGCTGTTGCCGCCCTGTGCGATGGGCGCCAGGATCTCGCTTTGGTGGGAACTCATCGACTCGCCATCGGGAATGGCCAGCGAGATGTCCCAGCTCTGGCAGATCACGTCGACGCGCTCGTACATCCACTCGGCAAGCTGCTTTAAGTGGGCGATGTCATCCGCATAGACCGTATCGTCTTGGTACTTAAGGTTGTTGAGCTCATCTTGCGTCTTTTTGATCTGGTCGCGCAGGGCGTAGGCACTCTGCGACAGCTCCTGACGGGCGGACAGCGGCGTTCGGAGATAGCCGTTGTTAAAGGAATCGATGACCTCGCCAATCTGGTCCTCGTCACCGTAGGACACGATGGTCTGATACAGACCGTCGAGCCTGGTATAGAGCTGATCATCGGTCAGCACGGTTTCTTCCTGGACCACCTCGGCAGAATCGTCTTGCTTGGTATCGTCCTCAGTCGCCTCGCCCTTTTGGCGCGTGGGGAAGGTGGTTTGTGCAGCTTGGCCAAACTGGTCGTAGAAGCCAGGCATTACACCCATGGGATCGGCCGTCACGAACCAATAGGCACCGCCGCAAACGACGGCAAGGACCGCGATGACGATGAGCGGCTTGGGGATATGACGCTTGTGCTTGTGATAGGCGTCCTCGTCGGGGTGCACCTTGCGCTTGGACTTTTGAGCATCGTCGTGCAGGGAAACGGGCGTGGGAATATCGACCTTGGGGATACCGAAATCCTTATCGAAAGCCGGCAGCACGCAGGTCTCATTGGGGTCGGCGGCGTCTGAGAGCACCGCAGCGGCAGAGGCCGGCGCATGCGGCACCTCGGTATCGATCTGCTCTTGCGTTAGGCGCGGAAAGCCCGCAGTGCGGCCCGCTGCCAGGTCGGATGCGGCCGCGTCCTCAGAGAGGATACCCGGAGCGGGGCGCCCGCATTTGGGGCACGTACGATCATGCGGAGAAAGACGGGCACCGCAGCCCTCACAGAACACGAACTCGGTGTGCTCGGGACCATCGCCCGGACCCACATAGGCGTTGCAGTAGGGGCAAAACGAGGCGCCGTCCTCGATAGTCTTAAGGCAATGCGGGCAGATCACGGCATCCTCTTTTCGAAGCAATTCAAACAATCGAGGTTAGAGCATAACATCGCCACGGCCCCACAGGAACAAGGCACCAATTCAACATCGCCAGGGCGCGTAGCTACTTCTTCTTTTTGCTTGGCATCGAGACTTTGATGCCTTGGGCGGACTTGGTCACACGAGAGCGCTTAGCTCCGGTACTCTTCTTTTTCTTGGGCTGGGCCTGGGCCACGCCCTCGAGTGCGCGGGCCTCGGCCTCGCGAGCGGTGCGATCTTCGCGGCGCTGCGCCATGTCGGCGGCGACGCGCTTGGCAAAACGTTCGGCCGTCGAGCCCGTCGAGCTCACCTTGCCGCCACCGCGACCCAGGCGGACGCGCACACCGCGGCCAAAACCAGTTGCGGCATGACGACGACGCGGCTTGAGCGAATCCATCATCGCGGCGAGCTTAAAGAACACCGAGCAGGTAAAGACCACGATAACAGCCAAGATAACCATCTGGCCCATCGACAGGTTGGCAATAGACAGCAGCTCCGGGAATCCGATAACGCCCACCAGGATGCCGGCGACTACAAACACAAAGAGCACCACACGTAAGGGCGTGAGAGGCTGCGAGATGCGCCAGATTAGGCTGACGCTCGCCGCGCACGACGTAAGCAGGCACATCGTAGACAGCGTGAGCTGGCTAAAGCCAAACACGCGCGCCACAAAGATATCGAGCGCCGCAGCCAAAATGACCGCAATCGACGCCGGCAGTGCACGCTTGAGTACGTTGCTCAAAAACGCACCCTTCACACGAGCATTGTTGGGCTCCAGGCCCAACACAAAGCCCGGCGCGCCGATGCAGAAGAAGTTAATGAGCGTCATCTGGATGGGCTCGAAGGGGTACGGCGGCAGCGCGATACACAGCGCCGCCAGGCCCATCGAGAGCAGCGTCTTGGTCAGGAACAGCGAGGCCGAACGCTGCAGGTTGTTGATGGAGCGACGGCCCTCGGCCACCACGGCGGGCATCGAGGCAAAGTCGTTGTCGACGAGTACGATCTCGGCCACGTTACGCGCGGCATCGGAGCCGGCCGCCATGGCGACGGAGCAGTCGGCCTCCTTGAGCGCCAGCACGTCGTTGACGCCGTCGCCCGTCATGGCCACGGTGTGCTCGCGGCGCTTGAGCGCCTGCACGAGCTCGCGCTTCTGCTGCGGGGTCACACGACCAAAGACATGGTAGCGGTCCACTGCGGCATCGAGCTTGGCCGGCGTATCGAGCGTCGTAGCGTCCACATAAGCGTCCGCCCCTGGCACGCCCACCACGCGCGCGATCGACGACACCGTACGCGGGTCGTCACCACTGATCACGTTGAGGGTCACGCCCTGCTCGTTAAAATAGCCGATGGTCTCGGCCGCCGAGGTACGAATCTCGTCGCGGATGGTCACAAAGCCCACGGGCTCGGCCTCGCCCATCATATCGCCATCGGGCGTAAAGCCGTCCACGCGCGCCACCACGAGCACGCGGCAGGTATCGGCAAGCTCGGCGACACGGTTCTCGACCTGCGAAAACACACGATCAGAGAGCACAAACTGCGCCGCACCCATCACATAGGAGCCCTGCGCAAACGACGCGCCGCTCCACTTTTTGGAGGACGAGAACGGAATGACCGACAGCGGCTCAGACACCTCGACCGGGCGATCAGCATAATAGTTGAGCAGCGCCTGGCAGGTCTCGTTGGCATCGGCCGAAGTCGCACGCGCCACGTTAGCCAGCGCAAAATCGAGCACTGTGGTATCGACGGGAACAGCCGCCTCGTCCGAGTCCACGCCAAAGCCAACACCCTCAACAGGCAGCGGGTAGGTGCCCTCGACCTCCATACGACCCGAGGTAATGGTACCCGTCTTGTCCAGGCACAGCACGTCGACGCGCGCGAGCGTCTCGATGCAGTAGAGCTGCTGCGTCAGCACCTTGCGGCGGGCAAGGCGCACCGTGGCGATGGCGAGCACCGACGAGGTCAGCAGCACCAGGCCTTGCGGGATCATGCCCAGCAGGGCGCCCACCGTGGACAGCAGCGCCGACGAAGGCACATGACCAGCCAACAGCTCGGAGAAGCACCACGAAAGCGCGCTATCGCCCGGGGTTCCCGCGGCATCCCACAGCCCACTTACACTCGAGGCGAACAGAGCCAGGCCAAGCGGAATCATGATGATGCTCGTAAAGCGCACGATGGCGTTCAGCGCGTTCATGATCTTGGAATTGACCTTTTTGACGTACTTGGCCTCGTTATCAATTTTGGCCACGTAGTTGTCGGCGCCGACATGGATCACGCGGGCGCGCAGCAGGCCCGAGTCGATAAAGCTGCCGCTCATGAGCTCGGAACCGGGCTGTTTCTTAATAAGGTCGCTCTCGCCCGTCAGCAGGCTCTCGTTCACGAGCGCCTCGCCCGAAACCACCACGGCGTCAGCGGGAATCTGGTCGCCGCGCCCCAGGCGGATGATGTCGTCGAGCACGATCTGGTCCAGGTCGAGCTCCACCTCGGCGCCATCGCGCACCGCGATGGCCTTCTTGGAGGTCAGCAGCGTGAGCTTATCGACCATCTTCTTGGAACGCATGGACTGAATGACGCCAATAGCGGTATTGAGGAACACCACGAACAGGAACGTCAGATTCTTAAACGAACCGGTCAAAATGACCAGGAAAGCCAAGATCACGTTGATCAAATTGAACAGCGTGCAGAGGTTCTCGATGATGAGCTCTTTGACCGACTTGGTCTTGAGTTCCATGTTGCGGTTGATTTTACCGGCGGCGATACGCTCCTCGACCTCGGCGGTTGAGAGTCCGCGCTCGATATCCGTTGCTGCCATACCACGTCCCATCACGTCGCGTCGGTATAAGAAAACCGCCCGGACCATGCGAGGTTCGGACGGTCTTACGTTCGATGGTGCCCCATGTTGGATTCGAACCAACGGCCTTCTGCTCCGGAGGCAGACGCTCTAATCCCCTGAGCTAATAGGGCCAACAGTTGGCATTATACCCAAGTGCACCACGGGCTATCAAAATAAAAGAAAAAGCTTTGCAATTCCGAGGAAGACGAGCCGCAACGGCCCACTTTAGAAGGCAAAAGCGAGTCAGATAGTATAAACTCTCATGCACCATATATACACGGCTCGCGATGCGGGCCGTTTTTGCAAAAGTTATCCATCGAGGTGAGAGGCACACCATGATTGCAATTTTAAAGCAGAGCGCCAGCGACGAGGCCGTAAGCCATATCGTCAGCTGGATTGAGAAAAAGGGCCTGAAGACCGATGTCTCGCGCGGCGAGAACGAGACGATCATCGGCCTGGTGGGCGATACGACCAAGATCGACCCGTTCCTGCTCGAGTCCATGGATGTCGTCGAGCGCGTGCAGCGCGTCTCCGAGCCTTTTAAGCGCGCCAACCGCAAGTTCCACCCCGAGGACTCCGTCATCGACTGCGGCCACGGCGTCAAGATCGGCGGCGACCAGTTCCAGGTCATCGCCGGTCCCTGCTCCGTCGAGGGCGAGAACCTCATCCGCATCGCACGCCGCGTGAAGGCCGCCGGTGCCACGATGCTGCGCGGTGGCGCCTACAAGCCCCGCACCTCCCCCTACGCCTACCAGGGCATGGGCCCTGCCGGCCTCGACCTGCTGTGCGAGGCGTCTGCCGAGCTCGACATGCCGATCGTCACCGAGATCATGGACCCGCGCGACGTGCAGGTCTTCCTTGACAAGAAGATTGACGTCATGCAGATCGGCGCCCGCAACGCCCAGAACTTCCCCCTGCTCAAGGAGGTCGGCAAGACCCAGACCCCGATTCTGCTCAAGCGCGGCATGTCCGGCACGATCGACGAGCTGCTTATGGCAGCCGAGTACATCATGAGCGAGGGCAACGACAACGTCATCCTGTGCGAGCGCGGTATCCGCACCTTCGAGACCCGCACCCGCAACACCTTCGACCTTAACGCCGTGCCGGTGCTGCACCACCTGTCGCACCTGCCCGTCGTCGCCGACCCCAGCCACGCCACCGGCTACACCCGCTACGTCGAGCCCATGGCGCTCGCCGCGACCGCCTGCGGTGCCAACGGCCTGGAGATCGAGGTCCACGACGAGCCGAGCCGCGCCTGGTCCGACGGCGCCCAGGCCCTCACCCCCGATCAGTTCGACGACACCATGCGCCGCATCCGAGCCATCCGCGAGGTTGTCTGCCAAGAGACCATGGAGTAGCCCATGGGTACGGTGAGAAACGCGCGCGTTAACCAGGGCGGCCCCAAGTGCGCCGGCATCGTCGGCCTTGGCCTCATCGGCGGCTCCATTGCAAAAACCCTCAGAAAGGTTCACCCGGAGTATAAACTGATGGCCTACTGCCGCACCAAAGCGACGATCGAAGAGGCAATTCAGGAAGGCGTGATTGATATCGCGCTGGAAGAACGGGACGACCGCTTTGCCGACTGTGACTATATCTTCTTA
>CAJMBB010000101.1 GCA_905211615.1 uncultured Collinsella sp.
GAGCCGTCATCGAACTTGGAAGGGGGAGGCCTCGCGGCCTCCCCCTTTTTGCGTTTGCGGGATTGTGTCTCACATAGTAGCTGTGTTTTATAACCCTCGTTTGTCGCATCTTCTGTGAACGGGCTACAATAACTTAGTCTGTGCGATATGGAGGTGAACATGGCTGAAGCTGGTATCGGCGTTGATATCGTCGAGATTTCCCGTATGAAATCAATTCTTGAAAAGACGCCGTCGTTTGCTCGGCGTGTGTTTACCGAAGAAGAGCGTGCGTATTGTGATGCATCATCGCGTCCCGCTGCTCACTATGCCAGCCGCTTTGCTTCGCGCGAGGCGGTACTTAAAGCTCTCGGCACGGGTTTTAGTCAAGGCGTTGGTCGCAAGGATGTTTCGGTTACGCGTGATAAACTCGGCAAACCGAAGGCGCTGCTTTCGGGCCGTGCTCTCGAGATCGCTCAAGAGCTGGGTGTTGTTGAGGTCGCTCTTTCCATTACGCTTACAGGAGACTTAGCCGTTGCGAATGCCATCGCGATTACCGAAGATGCTCGGCCTAAGCCAAAAGAGGAAAGGGTGAGTACCAAGAAACGCGTAGCGCAGACATTTAAAGAGGCTCGCTCTGTTTTAGATGAGCTTGAGCAGCTGCAGAATTCAGCATTGACGGAGCACCTGGGCGATGCTTCGCAAGATACGCTAGGAGCATAGATGAAACCGGTTTTGAGTACCGAAGAAGTCGTTCGTCTCGAGGATATCATCGAACGCGAAGGGACTTCGAAGGCCGAGCTTATGGAGCTAGCGGGTGAGTTTGCCGCCAACGAGGTCTTGAAGCTCAATCCCGATCGGGTTCTCGTTCTGGTCGGTTTTGGTAATAATGGCGGCGACGGTTGGGTTGCCGCCGATATTCTGAGCCATAAGGGTGTGGACGTCGATATCGTTTCTCCGGTTGAGCCGGATGAGATTCCTGCTGCTCTGGCACGTCATGTTGCTCGTCGTACTGCCGGCCGCGATGTGCACGTTTGCGTCGGCCCCTCGCGTGACGAACTCGAGGTTTTGATCGATAAGGCCGATGTTGTTGTCGATGCCATTTTTGGTACCGGGTTCCACGGGAATCTGCGTGCGCCGTTCTCCATCTGGATTCCTACGGTCAATGAATGCGCCGATTGTGTCGTATCCATTGATGTCCCCTCGGGCCTGAATGCCGAGACGGGCGTTGTTGATGACGACTGCATTCGTGCCGAGCATACGGTGACGATGATTGCGCCCAAGATTGGTCTGTATAGCGCTGATGGCCCTGAGTATGCTGGCGATTTGATCTGCGGCAATCTTTACGACCGTCTTGACGAGGTCATCGATGATGTCGACCACGCCGCCGAGATTGTCGAGCCCGGTGACTTAGTTGATTACTTTGCCCCACTACCTACGAATATCGATAAGTATTCCCGTGGTTCTGTGCTTATTGTCGCCGGATCTGCGCAATATCCTGGTGCTGCCATTATGGCGGCCAAGTCTGCAGCTCGCGCGGGTGCTGGTTACGTGGCAGTCGCGGCTCCTGACGCCTGCGCCAATCTTATTCGCATGGCACTTCCTTCGATTCCCGTCTTTGCTATTCCGTCTGATTCCCGCGGCTCCTTTGGCGCCGCTGCGCGCATGACTGTGTGCGAGATTGCAAAGAAGTACAGCTGTGTACTGTGCGGTCCCGGTATGACGACATCTGCCGGCGCTATGCAGGTGGTTTCGGGCTTGCTCGAGCTTGATGTACCGCTTATTTTGGACGCCGATGCACTCAACTGCCTTGCTAAGATTGCCATTGACGGTATTGATAGTAACCCCGAGATGTATCGTCGCGAGCAGCCGTTGGTTATGACGCCGCACTATCGTGAACTTTCGCGTCTGGTTGCCGGTGACGAGGTGAACGACCTTGGTACCGCGATTGCAGCCGCGCAGAAGGTTGTCTGGGCTGCAGGCTCCGACAATCTGGTGGTCATTGCCAAGGGGCCGACGACGGCTATCTGTGGCGTTGAGCGTGTGCTGCTGCCGCTCTCGGGTCCGGCTTCTCTGGCAACTGCCGGTTCGGGTGATGTTCTCGCGGGTATTTTGGCCGGCACGCTTGCCACCATGCGCGACGAGATGGATCGTTGGGAGTTGCTGTATTCGTACGCTGTCGCACTTCACAGCTACGCCGGTTTTGCCGCGGCGACGGAGTATGGTGAGAAGAGCGTTATCGCTACCGATCTTATCGACTTGATCGGTCCTGCCATGGAACTGGCGGCAAAGGATGCGCTCGAAGATCTGGGAATCATGGACGAAGGGTCGGATGACTAATCATGAATAAAGCCGATTTGACGCGCTGGTCCTGGGTCGAGATCGACCGCGGGGCGCTCCGTCGCAACACGAGGGCCTATAAGAACTTGCTGAATCCACGTCAGCGCCTGTGCTGCGTGGTCAAGGCCGATGCTTATGGTCATGGAGCTGTTGAGTGCGCCAAGATCATGTATTCGGCCGGTGCCGACATGTTTGCTGTGGCGACGGTTAACGAGGGCGTTGAGCTCCGACAGGGCGGGATTACGAAACCCATCCTCATCCTAAGCGAGCCGCCTATCGAGGCCATTCCGACGTTGCTCGAGTTTGATATCATGCCCTCGGTCTATACGTCTGACTTTGCTCTTGCGTATGGCGAATGTGCCGTCGCGGCGGGCAAAGTGGGCAAGTATCATCTCGCCATCGAGACGGGCATGAATCGTATCGGCGTTCACTACACGCAGGTGCTCGACTTTGTCCGCGGTATAAATTTCCATCGCGGTATTCAATGCGACGGCGTATTTACGCACTTCGCCACGGCCGATGAACCTTCGGGCTGGGACTACAAGCTGCAGTGTCAGCGCTTTACCGAGGCCGTTCAGGCCATTAAGGATGCGGGTTTTGAGTGCGGTATCGTGCACTGCGCCAACACGCCGTCCTCGATGCTCGACCCCTCGATGCATTTTGATATGATCCGCGCCGGCGTTGGCTTGTATGGCATGCAGCCGTGCGAGCTGAGTGGCCGCGTGATGCAGCTTGATCCCGTTATGAGCGTCCATGCGCGTGTGACGCGCGTGGCGCACCCTGCGATGGGTGAGGGCGTGGGCTACGGTTTTACCTACCGCGTACCGCGTACGCGCGTTCAGATCTGCACGCTGCCGATCGGTTATGCCGATGGCCTATCGCGTACGCTTTCCAATCGTATGGATGTGCTGTATCGCGGCGAGCGCGTGCATCAGGTTGGCAATATCTGCATGGACCAGTTTATGGTCGCCATTCAGTCCAACCCGGCACACGAGATTCCCGAGGCCGAGTATGGTGACGAGATGATCATTGTCGGCCGCGATGGCGATGCCGAGATCACTATGGACGAGATGGCCCGACTGCGCGGAACGATTAACTACGAGGTCGCCTGCGGCTTTGGCATGCGTCTCGACAAGGTCTACGTGTAGGAGCCGCTATGGGCGTCATGCACATCCCCGGTCATAGCCATCAGGCGCCACGTGAGGTCGCACTCGAGGAGATTGAGGCCGTTCTGGGCGATTGTCACCTCTGCCAGCTCTACCAGTCGCGTCACAATATCGTGTTTGGCGTGGGAAACCCCCGCGCTCGCGTCATGTTTATCGGTGAGGCGCCGGGTCGCAACGAGGATTTGCAGGGCGAGCCCTTTGTGGGGGCGGCAGGCGAGGATCTCAACGGCATTTTGTCGCTGGCGGGGCTCAAACGCGAAGACGTCTACATTGCCAACGTGCTTAAGTGCCGCCCGCCGGGAAACCGCAATCCGCGTCCCGAGGAAGTGCTGGCTTGCTCGCCGTTTTTGCGTGAGCAGATTCGAAGCATCTGGCCTGATATTATCGTGACGCTCGGCAACCCCGCGACGCACTTTGTGCTTAAGACCGAGATTGGCATTACTAAGCTGCGCGGCAGGTTCCACCAGATGGGGCATTTTGTAGTAATGCCCACTTTTCATCCGGCAGCAGCGCTGCGCAATCCGGCGTGGCAGGAGCTGCTGGAGGAAGACTTTAAGATGCTGGGCGATTATCTGGAGCGACATCCCGCACCAGAGGACGCCTCGGAATAATAAGGAGCATATATGTCCCTGGAGCGCCTGGGGGTAGGTACTTACAAAACGACTTGCGCTGCCGATACGGAGTACTTTGGCGAGCTAATTGCACCGTGCCTTGAGGACGGAGATGTGCTCATCCTGACCGGTGGCCTGGGAGTGGGCAAAACTCACTTTACCAAGGGCGTCTCGCGCGGGCTGGGCGATGGGCATATGGTTACGAGCCCTACGTTTGCGCTCATGGCCGTTCACGATCAAGGTCGTATTCCGCTGTTTCACTTTGATCTATACCGCCTGGAGCATGCCTACGAGCTCGAGGATACGGGCATTTTCGATGTGCTGGGCTATGAGGGTGCTTGCCTGCTGGAATGGGGCGAACAATTCCAGGACGAGCTGACGGATGAGTATCTTTCGGTGACGCTCAAGCGTGATGAGGGCGACAGCGATGTGCGAACGATAACGCTTGAAGCGCACGGTGACCGCGCAATGGAGCTTTCCCATTTGATTGATAAGGCTGTACAAGATGAGCTTGCATAACGACAACGCGCTGGTGGTGGCGCTCGATACCTCGACCGACATGCTTGCCTGCGCGGTAAGCTGGATTGATGGGCAGACGGGCGAGACGAAGCTCGTGAGTGGCGACCACGTGTGTCGCCGTCACGCCAACGTTGAGCTCGTGAATACCGTTGATGGCGTGCTGGCTCAAGCCGGTCTGGATCGCAGCGATGTTGGTTGCTATGTGGTCGGCCGCGGCCCGGGGTCCTTTACGGGTGTGCGCATTGGCATCTCCACTGCCAAGGGCCTCGCGCGTGGTGCCAATGTTCCGCTGCTGGGCGTGTCGACGCTCGACGCTTGCGCTTGGACGGCGTGGAAGGCTGGTGTGCGCGGCAAGCTTGGTATCTTGGCCGATGCTATGCGCGGTGAGGTATATCCGGCGCTGTATATGCTGGTCGATGAGGGTCCCGAGCGTCAATTTGAGCGCGAACACGTGGTCAAGGCCGCCGTGGCGCTCGATGAGTGGCGCCAAGCAGCGGACTGGGACCAGGTTCAGCTGACCGGTGACGGTCTCGTGCGCTATGGCAAGCTGTTGGGTGAGGACGAGACCACCCGCTGCGTGGAGCGCGACCTGTGGTGGCCTTCGGGCGAGGGCTTGCTGCTCGCGCACGCTGCGGGTGACGGCGATCCGGCCCGCGTCTTGCCGATTTACACGCGCCTTTCGGATGCCGAGGAAAACGAGCGCAAGCGTCTTGGTCTTGCCGAGAGTGCGCAGAGCGAAATTACGGGTGTTGCCGATGAGCTCGCCGGTCGTCATTTGCAGTTCCGTCCCATGGGCGCGGCGGATGCCGAGGGCGCGAGCGCGCTGGAGGCTGCCTGCTTTGAAGGTGCCGGACACGAGGCGTGGACGCCGGGCATGTTCCTGTCCGAACTGGGCGAGGACGTTGCTGCGCCGCGTAGTTGGTGGGTGGCACACGACGACGGCAAGCTGCTGGGCCTTGCCGGCGGTATGGTCGTGGACGGTGATGTGCAGATTCTGGATGTCGCCGTCGACCCGGCACATCGCCGCGAGGGCATTGCCCGCAAGCTGCTGTCGCACGTGAGCTATGATGCCCAGATGCTCGGCTGCACCACGGCTTCGCTCGAGGTCGAGGACGGTAACGAGGGAGCGATCGCGCTTTATAACGCTCTGGGCTTTACCGAGGCAGGACGGCGCCGCGGCTACTATGGTGCCGGCAAGGATGCCATCGTCATGACGGCTCCGCTGCCCCTGGTGCTTCCGGTCGACAATGCTTCGCCCGAGCCGACGGCGGCAGAGCAGCGCGTATGGCCGCTGCCTGCTCCTGGGCGCTCCGAGGGGGAGCGTGCCGAAATTGAGCGCCGCCGCCTAGTGCTCGCTATCGAGAGTTCCTGCGACGAGACGGCCGTGGCGATTATCGATGCGGATGGCAATATGCTGGCCAACCAGGTGTCGACGCAGATTGATTTTCACGCCCGCTTTGGCGGCGTGGTGCCCGAGATCGCCTCGCGCAAACACGTTGAGGTGATTGTGAGCGTCGTGGATGCGGCGCTCGAGGATGCCGCAGCATCGCTTGGTCTTGAGGGTGGAGCCATTGCCCCCAGCGAGCTTGCCGCCGTGGGTGTGACGCAGGGTCCGGGCCTGGTGGGCGCGCTCGTGGTGGGCGTTGCCTTTGCCAAAGGCTTTGCCTACGCTGCCGGTAAGCCGCTCGTATGCGTCAACCATCTGGAGGGGCACCTGTTTGCCAACCTGCTGGCGCAGCCCGACCTCAAACCGCCGTTTATCTTCACGCTTGTCTCGGGTGGGCACACCATGCTCGTGCACGTGAAGGCGTGGGGCGACTACGAGGTGCTCGGTGAGACGCTCGACGACGCTGTGGGCGAGGCCTTCGACAAGGTAGCCAAGGCGTTGGGTCTGGGCTATCCCGGTGGCCCCATCATTTCCAAGCTGGCCGAGACGGGCAACTCCAAGGCGATCGATTTCCCCCGTGCGCTTAACAGTAGAGGAGACTATCGCTTCTCGCTTTCGGGCCTTAAAACCGCTGTGACGCTCTACATTGAACAGGAGACCAAGGCCGGGCGCACGATTCACCTGCCCGATCTGGCAGCTTCGTTTGAGGCGGCGGTCTTTGACGTGCAGTACAAGAAGGCCAAAAACGCACTGCACGCTACCGGATGCAAGGAATACTGCATCGGTGGCGGCGTCTCGGCCAACCCGCATCTGCGCGAGATGATGATTAAGAAGCTTGGGCGTCAGGGGATTCGCGTAACGGTGCCGCCCTTGTCTGCCTGTACCGATAACGCAGCCATGATCGCGGAGGTCGCTCGCCGTAAATTCGACCGAGGTGAAATCTCGCCGTTCGACGTCGACGCCGATCCGAACATGACGCTGTAGCTGGTACGGCTCCG
>CAJMBB010000102.1 GCA_905211615.1 uncultured Collinsella sp.
GGGGTCGGCGACGCCGTTGCGGCGGGCGATGGCGCGGCGGATGCTATCGAGGGGCGTGATGCTCAAGGCGGTTCCTTTCTATTGCTGCGCTCTAGTATAGTCGCGGTGGTATCCATTCGTGTTTTTGAACAGGTTGTTCAATAATTTCGGCGGGCGGCTGTAATTTGTCGGTAAACGTGCGGTATCCTGTTGAAGTTTTGTGACACCCCCGATGCCGCCCACGCGGTACCAAGGAGCTTCTACCTATGGACGTCGCCGCATTCATGCTGGCTCTTGTGCCGATTATTTGGCTGGTCGTGATGCTGCTGTGCTTTAAATGGCCAGCTTGGAAGGCCGCTATCGGATCGTTTGTCCTTTCGTGCTTGCTTGCCTTCGCATGGTGGCACCTGCCGGCAGCGCAGATCGCGACCGCCTCGCTCGAAGGTTTTTTGATGGCTCTGTGGCCCATCGTCCTGGTGATCATCGCCGCGGTGTTCACGTATAACCTGTGCGTTCGTACGGGCGCCATGGACGTGATCGGCAGCATGATCACCTCCATCAGCAGCGACCGCCGTCTGCTGGCGCTGCTCGTGGCTTGGTGCTTCGGTGGCTTTATGGAGGGCATGGCCGGCTTCGGTACCGCTGTCGCCATTCCCGCCGGCATGCTCGCGGGCCTGGGCTTTGAGGCCGTGCCTGCCGTGCTCATCTGCCTGCTGGCCAACGGCGTGCCCACGCCCTACGGCTCCATCGGCATCCCCACGGTGTCCGTTGCCGACCTGGTGGGTTTGGATTCCCTTCACCTAGCGACCGTTCAGCTGGTGCAGCTCGCACCGTTCTTTGTGGTGATGCCGCTATTTATTGTGCTGGTTGCGGGCCGTGTTGCCGATGACCAGGGCAATGCCGCGAGTGTGGGCGAGCGTCTGCACGGTGTTGCCGGCGTGGCGTTGCTCTCCGGCGTGTCGTTTGTCGGCGCGGCTCTGGTCGTTGCCATGTTTGTGGGCCCCGAGCTGGCCGTGGTCGTAGGATCCATCGTTTCGCTCGCGCTGACAGCTGCGCTTGCCATGCGTGCCGAGAAGTCGGGGCATTTGGACGCACGCTTCCATATGAATATCGAGGCCGGCGAACAGCTCACCGTTAAATCGGCGCTTTCGGCCTGGTCGTGCTTCATTCTGATTTTTGTACTGCTGCTGGGTACGTCCAACCTGGTGCCCGCCGTGCATGCCGCGCTTGCGCCCTTTGCAAGCCACGTGCAGGTGTATTGCGGCGAGAACCCCGGTACGCTTACGTTTTCGTGGATTAACACGCCGGGTGTTTGGATCTTCCTGGCCGCGTTTGTCGGCGGTGCCATTCAGAGTGCTTCGCCACGCATGATGGGCGAGGTGCTGGCCGCGACTGTGAAGCAGATGATGCCGACGGTGATCACGATGCTTTCGGTGCTGGGCTGTGCCAAGGTGATGGGCTATGCGGGCATGATCTCTTCGATCAGCGCGTTCTGCATCGCCGTCGCCGGTGGGCTGTACCCGATTCTGGCTCCGTGGATCGGCGCAGTCGGTGCGTTTGTGACCGGCTCGGGCACGTCCTCGGGCATGCTGTTTGGCCCCATCCAGAGCCAGGCCGCTACGGCGCTGGGCGTGAGCGACTACTGGATGGTCGCGCTGAACGCGCTTGGTGTTGCCGCCGGTAAGATGATCTCTCCGCAGACGCTCGCGATTGGTCTGGCTGCCGTCCACGTGCGCGGCAGGGATGCCGAACTCCTGGACGCGGTGCTGCCCTACGCTGCCGGCATGCTGGTCCTGATGAGCGCCATAGCCATGCTCGGCCAAGGCCTGCCGCTGTAGTCGGCACTTAGGGACGTTCCTTATGTGCCGGCACTTTGGGAACGTCCCTAAGTACCGGCATCCGGGGACATTCCTTGAATGTTGCCTGTTCAAGAGTGTCCGCAATGACTAGTCGTTGAAAAACGTCCCCAATGACTAGGCCGCTTGCCTGCGATTTTTGACCGTTGGGCGGGCTTGCCGCCCTTGCTGCAAAAACGTTTTTGCATATCGGGTACAACGGGCTTTACGTGAGTAAAGTGCGCGCCGCGTCCACGTGTCGCGTTTTTAAAGGAGGCCCCATGCCTGGTGTTACCCCTGCAGATGTTTTGTCCAACTTTGGTATTACGCTCGTTGAAGATCCCGCCGAGAATCAGCCCCGTCTGCTGGTCGATCTACCCGCCGCGGAGCTCGTCGAGCACGCTATCCGCCGCGAAGAAGGCCGCATGGCATCCAACGGCGCGCTGGTGATCGAGACGGGGGAGCGTACCGGCCGTTCCCCCAATGACCGCTTTATCGTTGACACCCCCGATGTTCACGACAAGATTGCCTGGGGCGCCGTCAACCGCCCGCTGTCCGTCGAGAGCTATGAGGCCATCAAGGCCGGCATCGTCGACTATCTCAACGAGCGCGACGTGTTCGTCACCCGCGGCATGGCAGGCGCCGACCGCAACCACACGCGTCGACTGCTCGTTGCCTGCGAGCGTGCCAGCCAGGCACTCTTTATTAAGCAGATGCTCGCCCGCCCGCTCGCCCGCGAAATCGCGCGCACCGGCGAGCCCGACTTCTGCGTGCTCGCAGCGCCCGGTTACCAGTGCGACCCCGCCATCAAGGGCCTCAACTCCAGCGCTGCCGTGGTCATCAACTTCCAGGAACGCGTGATTCTGGTCGCCGGCACCGGCTACTCCGGCGAGATTAAAAAGTCGATCTTTAGCGTCATGAACTATCTGCTGCCCGTCGAGGACGACGTGCTGCCCATGCACTGCTCGGCCAGCATGGACCCCGTCACGCACGAGACCGCCGTGTTCTTTGGCCTGTCCGGCACCGGCAAGACCACGCTTTCGGCCAATCCCACGCGCCTGCTGATCGGCGACGACGAGCACGGTTGGTCCGACATGGGTATCTTTAACATCGAGGGTGGCTGCTACGCCAAATGCGAGGGCCTGGACGCCTTTCACGAGCCCGAGATCTTCAACGCTGTCCGCTTTGGCGCGATCTGCGAAAACGTGGTGCTCGACGAGAACCGCAAGCCCAACTACGATGACATCTCGATTACGCACAACACGCGCGTGGCCTATCCCGTGGAGCACATTCCTAACGCGTGGACTAAGGG
Organism: uncultured Collinsella sp.; assembly: GCA_905211615.1. Classification (GTDB taxonomy): domain Bacteria; phylum Actinomycetota; class Coriobacteriia; order Coriobacteriales; family Coriobacteriaceae; genus Collinsella. Next base: position 3,127 of record CAJMBB010000102.1, read on the forward strand.
CATGGGCACCACTCCGAGTGTCGTGCTGTTCCTGACTTGCGACGCTTTTGGCGTGCTGCCGCCCATCTCGCGTCTGACGGCCGACGCCGCCATGTACCACTTTGTGACGGGCTTTACGGCTAAGATTCCCGGCACCGAGGTCGGCGTCACCGAGCCCGCACCCACGTTCTCTTCGCTGTTCGGCGAGCCGTTTATGCCACTCGACCCCATGGTTTACGCCAAGATGCTCGGCGAGCGCATTGCCGACGGCCGCACGCGTGTGTACCTGGTCAACACCGGCTGGATCGGCGGCGGCTACGGCGTGGGCCATCGCATCGAGCTTGCCTACACGCGCTCGCTGGTCGCGCGCGCCCTCGACGGTACCATCGAGGACAGCGAGTTCGTGCACGACGACATCTTTAACGTCGACATTCCCACAACGTGCCACGGTGTGCCCGACGGCATCCTGGTGCCGCGCCAGTACTGGCAGAGCACCGCTCGTTACGACGAGGCTGCACACAACCTGGCCGTGATGTTCGAGGAGAACTTCGAGAAGAAGTACTCGCACCTGCCCGAGTCCGTCAAAGCCGCCGGCCCGCACGCCCAGGTGTCCGCCGAGGCCCGTCATCGCGGCCGCGGCCTGCTGGGGCTCCGCCACTAGCGTCGCCTCGAGTCCATATCCACCACAAAGGGGACAGGCACCTTTGTGGTGGTTTTGCTCGTGTGGATGACTCGGGTTACAATACGCCTGACATATCGTCCCCTTCTCCGGATGGGGACAGCGTAAGCGTTCTTGTGGCGGCACCGTAGGACTTTGAAGGTGGCCGTCGTGAGGGCGCTTTTTGTTTAGGCGCCCTCACTCGGGCGCGTACAATGAAGGGAGAGCGTATGAAGAGCTTTATTGCCGAGGATTCATTCTGGGAGCTGTTTCCGCAGGCAGCGGTCGGCGTTGTGGTCGTGGAGGGCATGAAGCCCACGGCTCAGATTCCTCAAGAGGACGTGGATGCGATTGCGGCGTTGCTCGACCGTGCCAATATCGATGCGGAGCGTCATCTGACCAGCGACACTATCAGCGAGAACGCACCGGTCAAGGCATGGCGCGAGGCGTATCGTCTGTTCAAGACTAAGAAGGGTGCGCGTTGTTCGATTGAGAACCTGCTTAAGCGCGTGCTCAAGGGCAAGCCGGTCGGTCATATCACGCCGGCGGTGGATATCTACAACACGGTGTCGCTGACCTACGCGCTACCCGTGGGAGGCGAGGACCTGCACTCTATCGAGGGTAATCTGCGCCTGGCGGTTACTGATGGCGGCGACGCATTCCTGCCGCTTGGCGAGGAGACAGATGACCCGACGCTGCCCGGCGAGCTGGCCTATATCGATGATGCGGGCGCCGTGTGCCGCTGCTGGAACTGGCGCGACGGCGTTCGAACGGCTCTGTCCGATGATTCGGCCGATGCGTTTCTGGCGATTGAGTGCGTGGAGCCCGAGCGGATGGGGGATTGCCAGGCTGCGATCGATCGCTTAGCCGAGCTGCTTGAGCGCTATCTGGGAGCGACGGTTGTCATTAAGACGCTTGTGACCCGCGACAATCCTTGCGTGGAGCTGTAGCGGCGCCTAGAACCTATTGATGCCCCAAACCACCACAAAGGTGCCTGTCCCCTATGTGGTGGTTTTTATGTTGATGGGTTAACAAATGGGGTATTTGGTTACGGGTGTCGGCTTATGCGACTAAGATGTTTACCCGTTAGCATTATGCAAGCGAAAGGCGGTCGTCTCTCATGCAGCAGAACGACGAGACACGTTTCGAGGACTTTGTCGGACTGATCAGCGGGCTCTACAAGGAGATCCAGCGCATTAAGACATCCGAGGGCGCAAGGCTGGGCCTCAAGGGCTCCGACGTTATGTGCCTGTACTATCTTGAGCGCAGCAAGGACGGCCTGACTGGCGCTGACCTGGCTCGCATGGCAGGCGTGACCCGCGCCGCCGTCTCGCGTACGCTCGCGCATCTGGAGGAGGGCGGCTACGTCGAGGTCGACGATTCGGGCGATGCCGCCGTTAAGTATCGTGCTCCGGTGCGCCTGACCGCTCTGGGTGGCGAGAGCATGAGCGAGGCCGACCGCATCATCCACGAAGTGCTCGATACCACCAGTAAGGCTATGGGTGTGGAGCAGCGCGAGCAGATGTATGCGTCGCTGCACACGATTCTTAACACCCTGCGCGAGCTGTAGGGCCACCAAGGCTTTTGCTTCCAATTAACAACTGCATAGTCCTGTTTGAGCGCGTATACCGTGCCGGGGCCTTGCTGTCAAAATTCCCTGCGCGGGACCTGCGCAAGAAAGGATTCGCTATGTCCGTCCGCATTATTACCGATTCCGCAAGCGATATGTCGCCGGCGGAGCACCCGGCACTGGCCGTTTTGCCGCTGTCCGTCACCTTTGGCACCGATGTGTACATGGATGGCATCGACATCGATCACCAGCGCTTTTACGAGATGCTCGTGGAGCGCGATGAGCTGCCCAAGACCGGCCAGGTCAACCCGTACGCGTTTTCGCAGGCCATCGCCGAGGCGCGTGAGGCCGGCGACGAGGCCGTGATTATTACCGTGGGCGCTAAGCTATCAGGCACCAATCAGAGTGCCCGTACCGCACTTGCCGAGGCGCCAGGTGGTGACGTGTTCGTGGTAGACAGCAACAACGTTACCCTAGGCGAGCGCGTCCTGGTCGAGTATGCGCTGCGCTTGGTGGACGAGGGCCGCAGTGCATCTCAGATTGCGGCGGCTGTCGAGGCCGTGCGCGACCGTGTGGTGGTTATCGGCCTGCTCGAGACGCTGGAGTACCTGGTGCGCGGCGGTCGTCTGTCTGCTGCGGCCGGCGCCGTGGGCACGCTGCTCAACGTAAAGCCCGTGGTGGCTGTCGAGGACGGTCTGATCGTGCAGCTGGGCAAGGCGCGCGGTTCCAAGAACGGCCGCAACCTGCTGAACCAAAAGGTCAAAAAGGCGGGCGGCATCGACTTTTCCATGCCGCTGGCGCTCGGCTATACGGGTCTTTCGAATGCGGTGCTCAAGAAGTATATCGAGGACAGCGCGGCACTTTGGGCTGGCCACACCGAGGGCGAGTTGCCCGTTCACACCATCGGCGCCACCATCGGTACCCACGTTGGCCCCGGCGCCGTAGCAGTAGCCTTCTTCCAGCCCGCCAACTAACCGACCTGCCATAAACCACCACAAAGGGGACAGACACCTTTGTGGTGGTTTATGCTTTTCCGGGTGGAAGGGAGCGAGCAATGGCGTCTGAGGGCTTTTTTGAACGGGTGTACGAGGTGGTCGAGCAGATCCCCGAGGGGATGGTCGCCACGTATGGTCAGGTGGCACTGCTTGCCGGTCGTCCGCGGAGTGCGCGGTACGTGGGCTACGCGCTGCACAGCAATCCGCGCCCCGGCCAGATTCCCTGCCATCGTGTGGTGTTTGCCGACGGTCGCATTTGCGAAGGCTTTGCCTTTGGCGGCCCCGATGCTCAACGTGAGCTTTTGCTAGGGGAGGGCGTGGCGTTTAAGGACGACATGCACGTCGACTTGGCCGCCTGTCGCTGGCCTGCCGGACTCTAGCGGCTCTGCCGTGGTCAAAACCACCACAAAGGTGCCTGTCCCCTTTGTGGTGGTTCTCCGTTGCAGGTTTACCGGAGCTAACTTATGGAGAAGGTATGGCGGCGCACATTGACGCTAGAAAGTAAACCACGGTGAACTATATTGGTTTCAGCAACGGAGCAGGCAATAGGCGATGAAAAAGCCTGCCCTGTTGAGTTTGATTCGCATCCCTCCCCTCTGTGCGATTCAACGGTGTACTTCGGGAACAGGCCCGCTGGCAACTATCTGCC
>CAJMBB010000103.1 GCA_905211615.1 uncultured Collinsella sp.
CCGCCACTCCGCCCGCAGGTCGCATGCCGCGTTCCTCGCCCTCGGGGAGGACGCGTGCGCCGCGGCCTGGGAGATGGACACCGTCGAGGGCGCCCGGGAGGACTCCGCCTGCCTGCTCACGCTGCTGCACCGCCCCAGCAGGCTCCAGCTCGCGCTGCCGCTGGAGGAGAAGACCGCCGGGTGCGTCGCGGACGCCCTGGAGGGCGTCCGGGCGGTCCTCGGCGCCGACGGGACGCGCCGCGTGTTCCGCGCCGTGCTCACCGACAACGGCGCCGAGTTCTCCGACGAGGGCGCCATCGCGGCGCTCATCGGCGAGGGGCCGGGCGAGACGAGGCTGTTCTACTGCGACCCCAGGCGCAGCGACCAGAAGGGCGCCTGCGAGCGAAACCACGTCGAGATAAGGAAGCTGCTGCCCAAGGGCTCCGGGCTCAGGTTCGACCGGCTCGCCCCGGCGGACCTGGCGCTGGCCATGTCGCACGTGAACTCCGAGCCCCGCGGCGCGCTCGGCTTCGCGACGCCCGCGCGCGCCTTCAGGGCGATGCTCGGGGAGGATGCGGCGGCGCTGCTGGACGCCTACGGCGTGGGGGACGTGCCGCTCGGCGACCTCGACCTGACGCCGGGGCTCATCGAGAGGGCGCGCGCAGAGAGGGGCGATGCCCCGCTGGCCTAGCCTAGAAGAAAAACGGAATAGACGGACCGACCGTCCGGCTGAGTCTGGGAAGAGGTGCCGGGCGGCGGGCGGGGCATGGCCACCGGACCTATCGAAACACATCTCCACCGTTCCCTCAACTGGGAAAACGGCGCCCCCGGACCCCAGGAGGGGCCGCGGGGGCGTTCGGCTAACTGCGGGAATGGCCTATCCGCTCAATGTGTTCGGCTGAGATCGGAAATCAACCTACCATGTTCTCATGCGCCTTAATGCCCTTTGTGAAGAATCATCCCATTGGGAAACGGGTCCCTATGGAACGATTTTGGTATCAGGCATAGGGGGGCGCTATCGTGGATGTCGTCACCATTGCCTGCGCCCTCGATCCAGAGATGTAATTACAGAAGTGCGGGGAAAAATCGAAAACCTTCGAGCACAACGCGGTTTTTTTGTATCAAAACCGCAGGTCGCTGAAGCCTAAAACGGGGGTCTGGTCAGCATTCCTTTGGTTTTCCCCGCACTTCCGAATTTGGCCTCTCGCCACATCCCGATTACGTCTTAAAGTGGCGCAAAAAGCCGTGTGCTCTGCTTGATTTTGCTCAGGAATTATGCCTGAGGGGTAGTGGATTCGCCTTTCTCCGCCGTGCAGCGGCACGTGTAGGGCTCTCTGGCTCAGGCGCGAGTCGCTTCCCGTCTGAAAAAGTTCTTAAAACAGCTTTAAAGTTGCCTTTGGCCTACATTGACAGCGTACAATACGCATGTTTACCATAGCAAAAGCTAAATTTGGGGAGGGGGAGCGCACGGTGGAAGTGCTGGTTGTTGGCAATACCGCGTATGTCGATGACGACTTTTGTGCCAAGGCGTTTCCCGGTGACCATGTTCAGGTCGTGGCGGCCAACGAGGCGCGCCGCGACGGGTCGTCGCTCCATGCGTCTTGGAAAGAGCTGCTGCAGCACCTGGACCAGGCTTACGAATTCGACCGTGTGGTCTACCTCTCTACCTATCTCACGCCGCATACCGAGGCCGTTGGCGACATCGAGCTGCTGCGCTCCGTCTTTCGAGCTTGCATGGGTCGCCAGATTCAGCTGCTGTTTGTGACTGGTCCCATGGGAGCGGACGGTGCGGTGGACGCTGCGGGGCAAAACAGCAAGGGCATCATTGCCCGTGCGGCCAACGACCTGTGCCGCTACTATGCGGTCCGCGACGGCATTCAGGCCAAGATCTTGCGCGTGCCGTATCTGTACACCGCCTCGCCCACGCTGGAAGACCCGATTTTGACCCCGCTGTTCGAGGCGTGCTCGCAAGGCTCTGCTGTCATGAGGGCTGGGGCGGACTCACCGCTCGGTGCCCTCTGCGCCGAGGAGCTGGCCGTTCTGGTGCGTCGCATCTTCGACAGCTGGGATGCCACATTCGAGGAACTCGAGGTTCCGGATAGCTTTGCCCACACCGTGGGAGACCTGGGCGAGGCGCTCAAGGGCTTGTTCCCGGGGCTCGACATTACCTACGACGGGGACGCCGTCGTCTCCATTGCTCCGAGCGATACCGTCCGCACGCGCTACGGGTGGTTCCAGCGCTATGACGTGCTGCGCGATCTTTCGACCATACACGCCCGCTGGGAGCAGACCCTCGCGGGCAAGCGCCATCCGCTGCGTGCCGCCATCGACCGCATGCGCGGGCGGACACTGCCCATCAAATGCCTGGAGACCGCGCTGGCCTGGGTGCTCTTTGAGGGCCTGGAGCTGGTGTTTTCGCAGTCTGCTCAGCTTAACGTGCTCGACTACCGCCTGCTGTACGTGGTACTGATCGGCACGCTGTATGGGCTCGATTTTGGCCTGGTTGCGGCGCTGCTGGCGTCGTTGGGTTTGGCCGCGAGCTACTTTACTCAGTACGGTTATACCTTCCAGGGTCTCTTTTACGAGCCGTCCAATTGGCTGCCGTTTATTGCGTACTTTGTGGTGGGTGCCGTGTGCGGCTATGTGCAGCTGCGCAACAGCGAAGCCATTAGGGCGGAGCGCGATCAAAACGAGCTCGTGCGTAATCGCAATACGTTCCTCACACAGCTTTACCACGACGCGATCGAGGACAAGCGCGCGTACAGGCGCCAGATTGTGGGTCGCCACGACAGCTTTGGCAAGATCTTTGCCGTGACGCAGGAGCTCGACGTACTCAACCCACGCGACATCTATCGCAAGTGCTGCGAGCTTCTGGGCGAGATCCTCGAGAACGATTCGGTGGCGATCTACCATGTTTCGGGCGGGGCATTTGCACGCCTGGTGGCAGCAAGTCCCGCGATTGCCGAAAATGCCGCACGCTCGCTCACGCTTGAGCAGCTTGCACCTCTTTTGGGCGACGGGGGTCGTTCGAACCTGTGGGTGAACCGTGAGCTGACGCCGGGGCTTCCCATGTTTGGATACGCGATCGAGCGCGACGGGGCACCCGCCGTGTTGATCTTTGTGCGTAGTGCGGCCGAAAACCAAATGACCCTCTATTATCAAAACCTGTTCCGCATCTTGTGCGGGCTGGTCGAAAGCGCGCTGGGCCGTGCCTTTGACTATGAGGCGGTGGCGCAGGATAAACGCTGCGTTGACGGCACTTGCGTGCTCAAGCAGGCGGCCTTTGGCCAAGAGCTCGCGGCGGAGCAGGCGCTGGCAGATAGCAAGATGGGGAGTTTTTTGCTCCTGCGCGTGGTACCGGGCATGGAGCCTGTCGGCGAGCTGGTGGGCGCAATTGGGTCGGCAATCCGCGAGAGCGACGCGGCGGGCTTGGTCGACGGCAACGTGCTCTACCTGCTTATGCGCCAGGCAAAGGCGTGCGATCTTCCCATTATCCGTAAGAGCCTGAGCGCAAAGCATATTGCGGTGGAGCCCGTCGACGGCGAGGGCATCGTGGCGCTGCTGCAGCGCATCGCTTACACCGGTGACGGTGAGGGGGGTGCCGCTTGATCTCGCTTGTCGTTGCTGCCGTCTTGCTGCTGATTCATTCGCTGGTTTGCCTGATGCTGTGGACGCTCATGAAGCTGGGCCTGCTGCCGGTGCGCGGGCACATGCTGGCTGTAATAGTGCTGGTGCCGCTGTGGGGCCCGTTGCTGGTGGTTTTGCTATCGGTGCGCAGCGCGGTGCTTGGCGAGTGGCTGAAAGAGTCTGCGCTGGAGTCGCTGCGCTTCAACGACGACCTGCATCGTAGTATGTCGGTACCGAGCGGTGAGGACGATGCGGGCGTAGTGCCGCTCGAGGAGGCGCTTATCGTCAACGACCCGGCATACCGGCGCCGCCTAATGCTCTCCATGCTCACCGAGGAGCCCGACGCGTACCTGGCGCAGCTGCAGGCGGCTAAGCTTAACGACGACGTTGAGGTGGCGCACTATGCCGCGACGGCGGTGGCGCAGATCTCCAAGGAGTCCGACCTTAAACTGCAGCAGCTGGAGCGTGCCTTTAAGACGGACCCGAGCGCGCAAAACCTCAACGAATACTGTGATTTTCTTGGTGAATACTTGGGCTCGGGCTTGGCTGAGGGGCGCGTTGCTCAGATTCAGCGCCAACAGTACGCGCGCCTGCTTGCGCGTCGCTGCGAGCGCGAGGATACCCTTGAGCTGCGCATTCGATACGCGACGGCGCTGGCCGATGTCGGACAGATCGACGAGGCGCAGGCCGTGACCGACCAGCTGGTACTCGACGTGCCCGAGGAGCAGGAGGTTTGGATGCTTTGCCTGCGCCTGGCCGTGATGCGCCGCGACGGTGACGAGGTCCACTGTGTGATCGATGCGATTGACAAGCAACATGTGTATTTGAGCGCCGACAACCGCGAAAAGTTGGCGTTTTGGCGCGATGGGGAGGAGGCCCGATGAGCGTGGCGCAACATATCCGAGACCGTGTGGGCCGCTTTCGTTGGATGGGACTCCTCGTGGTGTGGGCGGTCTTTATTGCCATGGCCGCCGTGCTGCTGGTGGAGCGTGCCGGCGTGCAGTACAGTGCGGGCCAGCATAGGCTGGGGATGCTTGCCGCCAACGACGCGGTGCCGGCCTCCTCGGCAATCTTTGGCCAAAAGCCCACGTGCCTGGTCATTACCGACTCGGACCAAGATGGCGTCGACGACGTCAAAGACCAGTTCGACCAGATTTTGCTGGACATGAAGATCGCCCATCGCGACGTGGATCTTGCCCTGGATGGTGCGGATGCCATTCCCTCGCTAACCTCCTTCGATCGCGTGATTTTGCTCATGCCGTCGCTCGATGGGCTCGGTACGCACCTGAGCGACATTATGAGTTGGGTGAGTGCCGGCGGTTCGCTTATGCTCGCCATGCCGCCGGATAACTCGAGCTATCTGCAAGTGATTGCCTCCAAGCTTGGCATTGAATCGGCCGGATATGACTATGTAAAAGCCGAAAGCATTGTGCCGAGTGAGGACTTTATGCTGGGCGGGGGAGAGCGCTACGAGCTCTCGGACCCCTTTGATTCGTCGCTTTCAGTATCGCTGCGCGAGACGGCGCGTGAGTGGGCTAAGACTGGCGATGCGGGCGCCCCGCTCATTTGGTCTAATGACTGCGGTAGCGGGCGCACCGTGGTGTGCAATATCGGTATCTACGACAAGGTCATGCGCGGCTTTTTCGCCGCGGCGATCAGTCTGCTGGGCGATGCTACGGCCTATCCGGTCATCAACAGCGCCGTGTTCTATTTGGACGACTTTCCTAGCCCCGTGCCCTCGGGCGATGGTACTTATATCAAGCGTGACTACGGCCTTTCCATTGCCGATTTTTACACCAAGGTCTGGTGGCCCGATCTGCAAAAGCTCGCGCAAAAATATGGCATTTGCTATACCGGCGTGATGATCGAAAACTACGAGGACGCGGTCAACCAGACCGAGCCCGCGCGACAGGTCGATACCACGCAGTTTCGATATTTTGGCGGCATGCTGCTGCAGATGGGCGGCGAGCTGGGCTTTCACGGTTACAACCATCAGCCTCTGGCACTTTGGGACACCGACTATGGCACGCTGTACGACTACAAGACGTGGAAGAACAAGGAGACGCTTGTCGCGTCTCTCGACGAGCTTATCGCCTTTCAGGACGAGGTCCTGCCCAACGCTCATGGCTCGGTTTACGTGCCGCCATCGAATATCCTTTCTGCCCGAGCGCGCAAGCTCATCGGCACCGACGTTCCGCGCATTAAGACCATCGCCAGTACGTATTTTGAGGACGGCACCGACCTGCCGTACGTACAGGAGTTTGGCGTGGCGAGCGATGGCATCGTGGAGCAGCCGCGTATTGTCTCGGGCGGCATGGTCAACGATTCCTATATGCGCCTGGCTGCCGTGTCCGAGCTCAACATGCACTATGTGAGCACACACTTTATGCACCCGGACGACCTGCTCGATCCCGATCGTGGCGCTACGGAGGGCTGGGAGGTCTACAAGGGCGGCCTGACCGACTACCTGGACTGGCTTACCAAATCCGCGCCCGATCTTCGGCACCAGACGGCGTCGGAGTGCTCCGGTGCCATCCAGCGCTTTTCGTCGGTTACCGTGAACGTGGATACCAGTGCAGATGCCTGGACGCTCAACCTGGGCAATTTCCACGACGAGGCGTGGCTCATGTTCCGTGTTAATAATGGCGAGCCGGGTGCGGTGACGGGTGGCGAACTGACGCACCTTACGGGCAGTCTGTATCTGCTCAAGGCAAATGATAAGACCGTGACGATTGAGCGCAAGGAGGGCGGCGACAAATGAGGATCTGCTTGGTACTCGAGGGTTGCTACCCCTATGTGCACGGCGGCGTATCTACCTGGATGCATGGCTATATCCAGGCCATGCCTGAGCACGAGTTTGTGCTGTGGGTGATCGGCGCGCATGCTGCCGACCGTGGCAAGTTTGTCTACGAGCTGCCCGGCAACGTGGTCGAGGTGCACGAGGTGTTCCTGGACGATGCCCTGCGGCTTTCGGGTGAGCAGCGCGAAGCCAGTTTTAACGACCGTGAGCGCGAGGCGCTACGCCGTCTGGTGTCGCTCTCCAATCCGGACTGGGACGTGTTATTCGATATCTTCCACCGCCGTCGCGTGCATCCGCTCTCGTTTTTGCAGAGCCGCACGTTTATGGATATCTTTCGCGACGTGTGCCTGGCCGAGTATC
>CAJMBB010000104.1 GCA_905211615.1 uncultured Collinsella sp.
GGCCCTCGCGGCCTAGTCGCTATTTAGGGCGTCCAAGATTTGGGACGCAGTTCAATTCGGTAGCGGGCTTTTTGCTACTGATTTGCCGGGATTCGAACCCGACAGGGTGCGGATCCCGGCATCATCGCAAGGCCTGTGGTCAAAAAATGGCAAATATGAGTACTGTTACCATTGTAGTTACAGCGATTTCATGCCATCAGAAGGCGATTTAGACGCCAGGGGTCCTACGGCGAAAGAATTGCAGGCGTTTATCAGCTGAGTACTTGGACATATGTTGCGTAATACTGCATATTTTGCAAAAAGATAATGCTACAGGACTTGTGACAGTACTCATATTTGACGTTTTTTGCCCACGGCCCCTTATTACGTGGGCGAATCAGTTGCAAAACGGACTCCTAAACGTCCTTCGCAATCAGAACCACCCTTAAAAAGGGTGGTTTGCTCTTAGGGTATAACCCACGGGCCCCGGGCTCGCGTCTAAAGGCGCGGGCCCGGACTTCGTCCAGGCCTAGTGCATCTTGACCCGTGGCGCGCCGGTCGAACCGGCAGGATCACCTCCTCTTGAAGGGGTCCTCGTACTCCTTCACGCTCAGCTTGTCCAGCGCGATGTCGTGGGACTCCTGCTCCCTGATGTACTTGGCGATCGTCGCCTCGTTCAGGCCGACGGTGGACACGTAGTAGCCCTCCGCCCAGAACTTCCTGTTGCCGAACTTGTACTTGAGGTTGGCGTGCCTGTCGAATATCATCAGCGAGCTCTTCCCCTTCAGGTAGCCCATGACGCTCGCGACGCTGTACTTCGGCGGGATCGCCAGCAGCACGTGCACGTGGTCTGGCATCAGGTGCCCCTCGATTATCTCGATCCCCTTGTACTCGCACAGCTTCCTGAGGATCTCCCCTATGTCGCTCCTGATTTGGTTGTAGATCACTTTGCGCCTATACTTCGGCGTGAACACGATGTGGTACTTGCACATCCACTTCGTGTGGGAAAGGCTGTAGGCCTTCTGGGCCATGGCGACCACCCCTTCGACTCGAATTCTTGACGGCCTGAACAATCGTCAATATCGGTCGGAGGGGTGGCTTTGTAAAGCCGTTTGTCTCCACCCGCGTAGCGGGTGGTTTAAAGCTGGCCGCTGCGCGGCCAGCAGACTAAAGTCTTGAAATCAAAAAGCCGGGGCCCGCACGATGCGGACCCCGGCTCAATACCGTGACGATATGTCAGTTACATTCTACACGTAGAACAGGATGTCGTCGTAGGTCGGGACCGGCCAGTAGTCGGCGGCCACGATCTCCTCCATGGCATCCACGGCGGCACGCAGCGTATCCATAGCGGGAACGACCTCGTGTGCATACACGTTGGCCTGCTCCTGGCCATCGAGGGCCTCGGCCTTCTGATGCACGGCGTCGAGCGCCTTGATGGAGTCGTTAATGGCGGTGATGCCGTTGCAGAGCTTGTTGAGCGTGTTCTGCTCGCACTGCATGGCAGCCTCAGCACCGGCGGCACGAATAGTCTCAAGGCCCTTAGCGACCTTGGTAGCATAGGCGGTAATGACCGGGCGATAGGTACGACGCGCCTCGCGAACCATCGTGGTAGCCTCGATGTTCATGAGCTTGTTGTACTTCTCGAGCTTGCAGTCGTAGCGGCACTGGGCCTCGGCCTTGGTCAGGACGCCCGTCTCCTCAAAGAGCGCGATAGCCTTATCGGAAACAAAGGCGGGCAGGGCGTCGGCCGTGGTCTTGTTGTTGGCAAGGCCGCGCTTCTCGGCCTCAATGGGCCACTCGTCGGAGTAACCGTCGCCGGAGAACAGGATGCGCTGGTGATCGGTCAGGACCTTCTTGCAGTACTCGAGCGCGGCGTCCTGGAACTTATCCTCGGGCGTACCCTCGAGTGCGTCGGCGAAGGACTTGAGCGACTTGGCCACGGCGGCATCGAGCACCAGGTTGGAGTCGGAGACGTTCTGCTCGGAGCCGCAGGCACGGAACTCGAACTTGTTGCCAGTGAAGGCGAACGGGGAGGTGCGGTTGCGGTCGGTGTTGTCCTGCATCAGCTTGGGCAGGGTATCGGCGCCCAGGTCAAGCACGCCGCGCGTGGCATGGACGGAAGCCTTGCCATCGATAATCTTCTCGACGACCTCGGTAAGCTGGTCGCCCAGGAAGATGGACATAATCGCCGGAGGAGCCTCGTTGGCGCCCAGACGATGATCGTTGCCGGCCGAGGCAACGGAAGCACGCAGGAGCTCCTGATAGTTATCGACGGCCTCGATCACCGCGGTGAGGAAGACAATGAACTGCAGGTTGTCGAGCGGGGTGTCGCCCGGATCGAGCAGGTTCTCGGACTCGGTACCAAGCGACCAGTTGTTGTGCTTGCCCGAACCGTTGATGCCCTCAAAGGGCTTCTCGTGCAGCAGGCAGACCAAGTCGTGGCGGGAGGCGATGAGCTTCATCTTCTCCATCATGACCAGATTCTGGTCGATGGCCTCGTTGACCTCGCCATAGACAGGGGCGAGCTCATGCTGGCAGGGAGCAACCTCGTTGTGCTTGGTCTTGGCGGGAATGCCAAGCGCCCACAGCTCATCGTCCAGGTCCTTCATATAGGCCGAGACGGTGGGGCGGATAGCGCCAAAGTAGTGCTCCTCGAGCTCCTGGCCCTTGCAGGGAGCAGCACCAAAGAGGGTGCGGCCGGTGATGACCAGGTCCTTGCGCTTGCGGTAAGCGTCCTTCTTGATCAGGAAGTACTCCTGCTCGTCGCCCACGGAAGGAACGACCTTCTTGGGGGTCTTACCAAACAGCGCCAAAACGCGCTTGGACTCACGCGAGAGCGCGGTCATGGAGCGCAGCAGCGGGGTCTTCTTGTCCAGGGCCTCGCCTGTGTAGGAGCAGAAAGCTGTGGGGATGCACAGGACATCGTCCTTGATAAAAGCGGGGCTGGTGGGATCCCAGGCGGTGTAGCCACGGGCCTCGAAGGTGGCACGCAAGCCGCCGTTGGGGAAGCTGGAGGCATCGGGCTCGCCCTGGATGAGGTTCTTGCCCGTAAACTTGGTAATGGCGGTGCCGTCGTGGTTGGGCTCGAGGAAGCTGTCGTGCTTCTCGGAAGTAATGCCCGAAAGCGGCTGGAACCAGTGTGCGTAGTGCGTCGCGCCCTTGGAGATGGCCCAGACCTTCATGGCGTGGGCAACGGCGTTGGCCACATCCAAGTCGAGCGGCTCACCGCCCTCGAGGGTTGCAGCAAGGCGCTTCCAAATGTCCTTGGGGAGGTAGTCCTTCATGACTTCCTCAGAGAACACCATGGTCCCGAAGCGGTCAGTAAGATCGGCCATACGGAACTCCCTTCGTATCGGCACCGCGTGAGATGCGGTGTTGATTACTAACGAACGAGTCATAGCTTAGACTCGCCGTGTTTCCGCGACATTACCGTTATGTTGCTGTCGCGAAACCAATCAATGAGGTTACCGCATCACAGCGGCGCTGCCGCCCTTAATGGCCAATCAACTGTATAAATTGCAGACCTCTCCCCATAGTTTAAGGGTAGTCAATTTGGGATGGGGCTCTATTAACTGGTATTTCGCATCAAATACCATTCAATATAGCCCCATCCTAGATTGACCGCTCTGTTATAGGAAAAGCCGATAGCGAAACATCTTCGATTGGTATCCCCAAATAGCGAGCGAAACTCCACCGTAGCACAGTGGTGCTGTAGAATCCTTACAACACATCGCACTAAATATCTAAAGGAGCACGATATGCGCGTCGACGAGGTTTTTAAGCAGGCAGCATCCCAGGGCACCGCACCCGTTTCGTTTGAGATGTTCCCGCCCAAGGGCGAGCTTACCCTCGACACGGCTCGCGAGGTGGCAGGCAATCTGTGCAAGCTTTCGCCGAGCTTTGTCTCGGTCACCTGCTCGGCCGGCGGCTCTGGTAACGGTGCCACCACCGCCCCCATCGCGCATATGATTTCGAGCGAATTCGATACGCCCTCGGTAGCGCACCTTACCTGCGTGGGCCGCTCGCACGCCGATATCGCCGCCAAGATCGACGAGTATCGCACCGCCGGCGTGGAAAACGTGCTGGCCCTGCGCGGCGACCTGCCCGCTGGCGCGACCGAGGACGACAAGCCCGCCTCCGACTACGCCTACGCCCGTGACCTCATCCCCGAGCTCGTCGACGCCGGCTTTTGCGTGGGCGCCGCAGCCTACCCCGAGGGTCACATTGCCTGCGAGGATCTCAACCTCTCGGTCGAGCACCTCAAACAAAAGCAAGACGCCGGCGCGAGCTTCTTTGTGACACAGCTCTTCTTCGATAACGAGTGCTTCTATCGCTTCCGCGAGCTTGCCGACAAAGCCGGCATCACCGTGCCTATCACCGCGGGCATCATGCCGTTTATGGGCAAGTCGCAAATCAGCCGCATGGTCTTTATGTGCGGCGCATCGCTGCCCTCCCCCGTCATCAAGATTCTCGCCAAGTACGAGAACGACCCCGAGAGCCTGCAGGCAGCCGGTGTAGATTATGCTGCTCGTCAGCTTTGCGACCTTAAGGAGCACGGTGCCGACGGTCTGCACCTGTACACTATGAACCGTCCTGCAATCGCCGCGACCATTATGGAGCGCCTGGGGTAATGGAAAAACCGCACGTCGATACAACCGTTGTTGAAGTGCCGGCCGACCTTGCGTCGCCGGCGCTTTACCGTATCGACGCTGCCCACCGCCCTCGTGTCGACCGTGCCGAGATGCTGCGGTATCTGGGCTACGGCGGCCAGCAGATTGAGCCCGAGCTGTCACGACGAATTGAGCTTGTAGTCGAGCGCCTAGAGCTGGATATCGAGCCCCGCGGCGTGCGACGCGTGTTTGCCGTCGATGCCACGGGCGTCGACGGGCAGGGCGAGCCCTGCATCCGCTTGGTTGGCACCAATGTTGAGCTGCGGGGTCGTGATATCTATCGACATCTCAAAGACGCCCGCCTGGCGGCGCTCATGGCCTGCACCCTCGGGATGTCTGCCGAACGCCGTCTGCGCACCACGGGAGCCCAGCAACCCCTGGAAGGCGCCGTGCTCGACGCCGCATGCTCTGCCTATGTGGAGGCCGCCGTCGAGCAGATGGACCAGCAGGTCAAGGCTGCAGCCGCTGCACACGGGCTCGCCGGCAACTGGCGCTTCAGTCCCGGCTATGGCGACTGCCCGCTCTCTGCCCAGCGCTCGATCGTGGATGCACTCAATGCCACGCGCCTCATTGGACTTACCGTCACCCCCACCAGCCTGCTCATGCCCACCAAGAGCGTGACCGCTGTGATTGGTCTGTTCGACGGCGAAGTCCACGACGCCCAGAGCCGCCCCACCTGCAGTATCTGCCGCATGCGCGAGCACTGCCGCTTCCGTGCCGCCCACACCACCTGCTATTCCAGCCATTAGGAGCCATCGATGTTTACTCCGCTTATCACTCATGATCTGGACGGCGCCGCGCTGGCGGCACCCGTTGATGCCGCACGCCGTAATGGCGCTGCATACAAGACGCGCACGATCGACGACCTTTGCATTAAGGATGACCGCCTGCGTGCCGCCATCGAGGGCACGGGGCACCTGCTGTTCGACGGCGGCATGGGTACCATGTTGCAGGCCGCCGGCATGAAGGCAGGCGCCCTGCCCGAGTTGCTCAATTTTGAGGAACCCCAGGTCATTACCGATATTCAACGTCAGTACGTCGAGGCCGGCTGTGACGTGATCACCGCCAACACCTTTGGCGCCAACGCCCACAAGCTCGACGGTGCCGCCACCGTGGCAGACGTCTTTGCCGCGGCAGTCACCTGCGCCCGCGCGGCCGGCGCCCGCTACGTCGCCGGCGACATCGGCCCCATCGGTGCCCTGCTGCGTCCCCTGGGCACCCTCAGCTTTGACGAGGCCTACGACCTCTTTGCCGAGGAGGTGCGCGCCGGCGTCGCTGTGGGCGTCGACCTCTTTATTATCGAGACCATGACCGACCTGGCCGAGATCAAGGCGGCAGTCCTCGCCTGCCGCGAGAACTCCGACTTGCCCGTCTTTGCCACCATGACCTTTGAGGAAGACGGCCGCACCTTCTTGGGCACGAGCCCCGAGGTCGCCGCCATCACCCTCGACGCCATCGGTGCCGACGTCCTGGGCATCAACTGCAGCCAGGGCCCAGCCGAGCTCCGAGGGCTCGCTGCACGTATGCTCACCGTTACCGACAAGCCCGTTATGGTGCAGGCCAATGCGGGACTGCCCCGCGTGGACGATGACGGCAATACCGTCTTTGATATCCAGGCACCCGAGTACGCCGAGGCCGTCGCCGGCATGATTGAGGACGGCGTGAGCGTCGTCGGCGGATGCTGCGGCACCACGCCCACGCACATGGCGGCACTTCGCACCCTCATCGACAACCACACGCCCAGCCCGCGTCACCGCAAGCCCAGCATGTCGGTCACGAGCGCCCAGACGGTCGTGGACCTCCCCCGCGACGGCCACAAGATCGCCGTCATCGGCGAGCGCATCAACCCCACCGGCAAGAAGCGTCTGCAGCAGGCTCTGCGCGACGGCGACCTGGACTACGTCGTAAGCCAGGGCATCAGCCAGCAAGAGCAGGGCGCCGACATCCTGGACGTCAACGTGGGCCTGCCCGAAATCGACGAGGTCAAGGTCATCCAGCAAGCGACCGAGCAGCTCCAAGGCTCCACGCTGCTGCCGCTGCAGATCGACTCCACCGACCCCGCCGCCGT
>CAJMBB010000105.1 GCA_905211615.1 uncultured Collinsella sp.
TGTAGATAGCCCTGGATGGCATCGGTGTGGAACAAGGCGCCCGCAGCGTGTGCGGCTGCGGCAAGCTCGCGAATGGGCTGTACCACGCCGGTCTCGTTGTTGGCGATCATGATGCTCACGAGTGCCACGTCGTCACCAAGCAGCTCGACAAGCGCGGCAGGCTCAATGTAGCCAGAACGGCAGGGCTGCACCAGGTCGACGGCAAAGCCGGCGGCGCGCAGCAGCGGCAGGTTGTCCAGGATTGAATCGTGCTCGATGGCCGACACGATGACGCGATCGCGCTTACGCTCGCGCTGTCGGGCACCCTCGGCAAGACCGAGCAGCGCCAGCTGGTTGGCCTCGGTGCCGCCGTTGGTCAGGATGATCTCGGACGGGCGGACGCGTGCGCCAAAGCTGCGGGCAATCTCACGACGCGCCACTTCTAGGCGCGCAGCGGCCTTGCGGCCGAGCGAATGCAGCGAGTTGGGATTGACGCCGGCAAGCTCGCTGTCGTCATATTCGTGCTGCGCAACGAGCGCCTCGGCGCGCATGGGCGTCGAGGCGGCATAGTCAAGATTCACGGGTATGCGGTTTTGACCTGCGGTCATAAGGGTTTATGCCTCCTGTGCGGCCTCATTGCCCAGCTTCTGCAGCAGTGCAACCTCGGCAGCTGGATCTTCGGACTTAAATACGGCGGAACCGGCCACGAGCACGTTGGCGCCGGCCTTGACGACCTCGGCGATGTTCTTGGAAGAGATGCCGCCGTCGACCTCGATCATGGGCGACACGCCGTGGCGCTCGCAGATGGCTTTGAGCTCGTGGAGCTTGGCGATGGTGCCCGGGATAAAGCTCTGGCCGCCAAAGCCGGGGTTCACGCTCATCAGCAGCACCATATCGACGACGTCGATGATGCTCTCGAGTACGCACACGGGGGTGGCGGGGTTGAGCACCACGCCGGCCTTGACGCCGCGCTGTTGCAGATGCGTGAGCGTGCGGTGCAGGTGCGTGGAGGCCTCGTAGTGCACGGTGATCATGTCGGCACCGGCGTCGGCGTACCAATCGACCGTCTCGTCGGGGTTCGACACCATCAGGTGCGCGTCGACCGGCACGTTGGTGGAGCGCTTGACGGCCTTGAGGACGTCAACGCCAAAGGTGAGGTTGCCGGTAAAGTGACCGTCCATAACGTCGAAGTGCACGTAGTCGGCGCCGGCGATCTTGTCGAGCTCGCCCTTGAGGTTGGCCATGTCGGCCGAAAGGACGGACGGAGCGATTTTAATGGAACCCATGGTAGTAGCCTTTCTGCGCTAGTCGGTGAGTCCGTAGAACTCTTGGGAGGGTACGCGGTCGGTGAGAATCTCGAGTGCCCTATCCAAAGTAACACCGTTGTAGAGCGTTTGCTCCACGGCAAAGGTGAGCGGAATGTCTACGCCCAGTGAACGGGCAAGCTCGCTGACGCTGCGGGCCGCGACGGCGCCCTCGACCACCATATGCGTGCGCGTCTGATACTCGTCGAGTGACACGCCGTGGGCAAACTCGTAGCCAAAGGTGCGGTTGCGCGAATGCTCCGAGGTGCAGGTGGCAATGAGGTCGCCCATGCCGGCAAGCCCCATGCAGGTCATAGCCTGCCCGCCGCGGGCATGAACCAGACGGCTGATCTCGGCCAGGCCGCGCGTCATGATAAGGGCGAGCGTATTGTCGCCCGCACCGGTGCCGGCGGAGATGCCACATACGATGGCGATGACGTTTTTCATGGCGCCGCAGACCTCGACACCGGTCATGTCTTGCGACAGATAGATGCGGAAGGCCGTGGACAGGAGCAGGTCCTTAAAGGTCTCCCCTATCTGCGGATTTTTGCTGGCGATGACGGCGGCAGAAAGTCCGCCGCGGCAGATTTCCTCAGCATGGTTGGGACCCGAGAGCGCCGCCACGCGCGACTCGTTGCCGATCTCGCTGGCGATGACCTCGCTCATGAGCAGGCCGGACTCGGGCTCAATGCCCTTTGTGAGGCAGAGCGCCGGGGTATCGGCGGCGATAAAGGGAGCGGCCTGGTGGCACACGCTGCGAAGGTGCGTCGAAGGAACGGCAAAGATGATGGCCTCGGCACCGTCGAGCGCCTGCGCCAGGTCCGTCGTGGCGACGACGTTGCCGGGCAGCTTGTAGCCCACAAGGTAGCGGGGGTTGCGGTGCTCGCCGTTAATGCCGGAGGCCGTCTGCTCGCTGTGGGCCCACATGGTCACGCGTTCGGCCCGCGCGGCGGCAAGGCCCGCGACGGCGGTTCCCCAGGAGCCGGAGCCAATCAGCGCAACATTCATGACTCTCTCCTACTTATCGTCGGGCTCGGTGACGCGCTTGGTAAACGAGAGCTTGGACTCCTTACCCGTCATGAGCTTTTTGATGTTCGCACGATGGGCCCACACCACAGTAATGCCGATCAGCGCCATGCAAAACTTAAGTCCGAGGCTGCTGTACGGAAAGACCGCGCAGGCAGCGATGGGAAGACCGATGGCCGCGGCAAGCGAGCCCACCGACACAAACTTGGTGATGGCGACGGCCACGATAAACATGCCCAGCAGCGAAAGTCCGATGGGCCAGTACCAGGCGAGGATGACGCCCAGACCAACTGCGATGCCCTTGCCGCCATGGAAGTTGAGGTAGGGCGAGAAGATATGGCCCCACACGGCTGCCAGGCAGATGACGCCGAGCATCCAGTCGCCGGGGGCTCCAGGCGTCATGATGCTCACAGGGAAGCCATAGCCAACGCCCGCGATAAGCGGACGGGCGATAAGGACGCAGATGGCGCCCTTAAGGCAGTCGAGCAGCAGCGTGAGCGCGGCCACCTTGGGGCCGGCCACGCGCAGGGCGTTGGTGGTGCCGATGTTGCCGGAGCCCGCCTTACGAATGTCCGTGTGGTTGAACACGCGGCCCAGGATCAGACCAAACGGAATCGCCCCGATAAAGAACGAGACCACGGCGCAGATGGCGGTCAGAAGAATCGGATTATGCATCCTTTTGCTCCTTCTTCCTAAAGAAGAGTCGAATGGGCGTGCCGGCAAAATCGAAGGTCGAACGCATGCGGTTCTCGACGTAGCGCTGGTAGGTGTCGTTGACCAAGTCGCTGTGGTTGACGAAGAACGTGAACGTCGGCGGGTTGACGCCCGTCTGAGTCACGTAGTGCATGCGCAGGCGGCGCTTGCCGTCCACCACGGTATGACCGAACTCGCGCAGGTCGGTGAGGAACGTGTTGAGGTGCGAGGTGCTGATCTTCTGCGAGCGCGTCTTTTCGGCCGCGTCTACCATTGCCCAGATCTTCTCGACGCTGCGGCCAGTGAGGGCGGAGATGCGCAGGTACTGGGCCCAGGGAGCCATGACGCCCAGACGGCGGTCGACGGTCTCCATGCAGGCCTCGCGCTTACGGTCGTCGTCGAGCAGATCCCACTTGTTGAGCAGCACAACGATGGCGCAGCCGCGCTCGATGGCAAGACCCATGACCTTCTGGTCCTGCTCGGTAACGCCCACGGAGGCGTCGACGACGAGCAGCGCCACGTCGGCGCGGTCGATGGCGCGCAGGCCGCGTACCATGGAGTAGTACTCGATGTTCTCGTACACGGTGCTCTTCTTGCGAATGCCCGCGGTGTCGACCATGCGGTAGTGCTTGCCGTTGCGCTCCACGACGGTGTCGATGGCGTCGCGCGTCGTGCCGGCAATGTTGGACACGATAGAGCGGTCGGCGCCCAGGATGCGGTTGAACAGCGAAGACTTACCGGCGTTGGGGCGGCCGATGATGGCGACGTTCAGCGCGTCGGGGAACTCATCGGCGACCTCGTCCTCTTCCTCCGGAAGCAGGGCCACGATATCGTCGAGCAGGTCGCCCGTGCCATGACCATGCAGGGCCGAGAGCGGCGTGGGCTCACCGATGCCGAGCGAATAGAACTCCCAGATGCTGTCGTTCTCGCGATCGGGGTTGTCGAGCTTGTTCACCAGCAGAAAGACCGGCTTGTCGCAGCGCTTGAGCATGCGAGCGACCGACTCGTCCTCCTCGGTGACGCCGGTGCGGCCGTCGACCACAAACAGGATGACGGCGGCTTCCTCGGCGGCGGCGAGGGCCTGGTCGCGAATGGACGTGGCGAAGACGTCATCGCTCTTGAGCGGTTCGATGCCGCCCGTGTCGACGATGGTGAACTCGCGGCCGTTCCAATCGGCCGTGTGGTACGAGCGGTCGCGCGTGACGCCGCGGGACTCATGGACGATGGCGTCCGAGGTCTGGGCCAGGCGGTTAACGAGCGTGGACTTGCCCACGTTGGGGCGTCCGACGACGGCGACGATAGGTTTCATCTGCACTCCTTTAATGGGTAGGGTCAGTGGAAGTGTTAGAGTCGGCAGTCACAATGCCAAGGATGTGCTCCAGGGTATCGAGCAGCTCATGCGGCATGGTCGACACCACATGAACCTCGGCGCCGCGACTGGTAAGGCTTGCGAGTAAATCGTCACGATGATACTCGTCAAGCGTCATGCCGTCAGCGTTGAACATGAGCTTAGGCACAAAGAGCATAACCCCCGAGAGGTCCTGCGGCAGCTGTTCCAGAATGTCGCAGGCGACGATGAGGCCGGTCACGTCCACGTTGCCGCCAAAGTAGCGATTCTTGATGGCCGTGACGGTGCCGGCGAGCCCCTGCGGCGATTCCACAAAGCGGGCCACGGTGTCGCGCGCGCTGGCACCGGAAAGGCACAGGAGGCGCTGGTTGCGCTCGGCGATGCCAGCGCGGACGCGGGCCAGTCGCTCGGCATCGGTAGTCAGTACGTCGTCGGTCTCGTCCAGATACGAGCGGATCATGCCGATGCCGTCGTAGTACTGCGGGTAACCGTCGTAAAAGTCTGCCTCGGGAGGATCGATGCCGGCGTCCAGATAGAACTCGTCGCTCATCTGGAAGGTGTGGCGGCCAAAGCGCTCATAGGCGCGGTCCTGGAACGGTCGGATCATGGCGATGGTCTCGCGCGCTAGCTCGGGTTTGTCGCTGTAGGACCAGCTAAAACGGTTCTGATGCTTGGTAAAACCGAGCGGCACAATGCCCAGGCTGGTGATTTGCTCGTGCTCCTCGCAAAAGCGCAGGGTCTTTTCCAGCTCCTCGCCGTCGTTCATGCCGGGGCACAACACGATCTGCGCGTGAATCTCTATGCCGGCGGCCATGATGGCCTCGAGCACATCCATACCGCGCTGGGCGTTGCGGCCCATCATGCGGCGGCGGACGTCGGGGCTCACGGCGTGGACCGACACGTTCATGGGGCTCATGTTGCGTTGGATGACGTTTTGCACGTCCTCGTCGGAGAGGTTCGTGAGCGTGACAAAGTTGCCCTGCAAAAAGCTCAGACGATAGTCGTCGTCGCGGATGTAGAGCGTGGAGCGACCGCCCTTGGGGAGCATCGTCATAAAGCAGAACACGCAGGCGTTCACACAGGTACGCATGCCATCGAAGATGGGGCCATCGAACTCAAGGCCCCAGTCCTCTCCCGGGAAACGGTCGAGCTCGACGGGGGTGACGCTGTTGTCGCGCGGGTCGAAAACCTCAAGGTCGACGGTGTCGTCGTCGGCCTCCCAGAGCCACACGATCATATCGGTCAGCTGCTCGCCGTTGACCGTGAGCACGCGCATGCCCGGCTCGATACCCACATCCCACGCGGGCGATTCGGGACGCACGTTCTTTACGAGCGCGCCCTCACCCGGCTCGGGGTCGCGGCTGCGCCCGTAATCGGCCACCTCGGCGGCGTATGCGGGTACGGTCTGGTCCATGGTTAGCAGTAAAGCTCCTTGATGCGCGTGACGGCGCGTTCGATGTGTTCTTGCGGGGTGGAGGCTCCGGCGGTGATGCCGATGTGGTGAGCATCGGTAAACCACGCGGCCTGGAGCTCGGAAGCTTCCTCGATGTGATGCGTACGCTCGCAGGCGTCCGCGCAGATCTGAGCTAGGCGGCGGGTGTTGCCCGAGTTCTTGCCGCCCACGACGACCATGCAGTCGCAGCGGTTGGCAAGTGTGGCTGCTGCCTGTTGACGCTCACTCGTGGCGGCGCAGATGGTGTTGATCACACGCAGCTCCTGCACCCGCGGAGTGATAGCGGCCACGACCTCGGCAAGGTTCTGCGCGGTCTGGGTGGTCTGCACGACGAGGCCCACCTTGCCCTTGAGCGGCAGCGCGTCCGCATCAGCGGCGCAACTCACGACCTGTGCATCGTCGCCGGCATGACCCAGAATGCCCTCGACCTCGGGATGCCCCGGCTCGCCTACGACCACCACGCGGTAGCCCTCGCGCACCAGGCGCTCGGCTGCCATATGGACCTTTTTCACGTAGGGGCAGGTGGCGTCGACCACGTTGAGGCCGCGCGTGCGGGCAGCATCAATCACCTGCGGTACCACGCCGTGGGCGCGGATGATCACGGTGCCCGATGCGGCGTCGTCCAGGGTTTCGGCCAAGCCAACGCCTGCTTCAGCGAGCTCGCGTACCACGATGGGGTTATGGATGAGCGGCCCCAAGGTATGGACCTGAGCGCACTCACCTGCCTGCGGCGCGGCGGCCAGCGCCATATCGAGTGCACGCTGTACGCCGTAGCAAGTGCCGGCGTGGGCGGCAATCTCGATAGCAGGCGCGGTTGCCTGGTCGGACGCAGTCGCGGCGGTGTTCGTCACGTTCTCTCTCATGGCTAGAACCTGCCCGG
>CAJMBB010000106.1 GCA_905211615.1 uncultured Collinsella sp.
GGCGGCGGCAGAATCGGTGGCGCCGGCTATGACGGAGTTGGCCGATGTGCTCGAGGCGCGCCATCAGCGTCTGGGTGCCGCGATGGCATCGATGATTGGGTCGGCCCAGGTCGACCTGGAGATGCTCGACCAGCGCGGTCGCCGTGCCTGGGATACCTATACGGCTCGCTTGGGCGATGCGCTCGATGCGGCTGCGTGTCGCCCGTGCCTCAACGACCCAACGTTTATGGTTGAGCGTCGCGAGTCTGAGCTTGCCCTGACGGCCGATCGTTTGTCCGGCGCCATAACGCGTTCGGTTGGGGCATTCCGCTCCAACTTTGAGCGTCTGCCCGAGCGTCTGGTTGCAAGCACCTCGGGGTTCGATGGCAAGCGCCATGCGCTCATGCTTGCGAGCTCCCGTCTGGAGCATCAGGGGCGCACGATGCTCAGCAAGCCAGTGTCCGACCTGGGCCGAGCTGCCGCGTCGCTCGATGCTCTGTCGCCGCTCAAAGTGCTTGCCCGTGGCTATTCCATCGCGTACAGCGATGATGGTGTGGCTACGAGCGTCAAGACCTTTAACCCCGGCGACGCCATCCGCGTGCGCATGGCAGACGGCAAAGTGGCGGCAACGGTCGATACGGTCGAGTAACCCGCGTTTCATAGCGATAAACCTTTAGGAAAGGAAACAGATATGGCAGAGAAGACCCCGGTCGAGCAGCTTACGTACAAGCAGGCCTCGCAGGAGCTGGAGCTTATCATTCGCAGCTTGGAGTCGGGCGATATGGAGCTCGAGGAATCGCTCGAGAGCTATACCCGCGGCGTCGAGCTCCTCAAGAGCCTGCGCACCCGCCTGTCCGATGCCGAGCAGAAGGTTTCGGTGCTCCTTAAGGACGTCGACGGCAACGACGTGCTCGCCGACGGCGAAGCCGCCAACACCGACGACAGTCTCTCGTTCTAACCATCTCGACCAATATAATTACCTTGGTCTGTGAGAAAGGAACCAACCATGTGTGATTGCATCTTCTGCAAAATTGCCAACCACGAGATCCCCTCGACCGTTGTCTATGAGGACAACCAGGTCATCGCCTTCGACGACCTCAACCCCCAGGCGCCGGTCCATACGCTCGTGATCCCCAAGAAGCACTACAGTGACATCGCCGACAACGTGCCGGCTGAGACCATGGGTGCCATGGCTCACGCCATCCAGGAGGTCGCTAAGGCCAAGGGCTTGGAGGACGGTTTCCGCGTCATCTCCAACAAGGGCGTCAACGCCGGTCAGACCGTCATGCACTTTCACATGCACGTCCTCGGCGGCAAAAATCT
This sequence comes from uncultured Collinsella sp., assembly GCA_905211615.1. Classification (GTDB taxonomy): domain Bacteria; phylum Actinomycetota; class Coriobacteriia; order Coriobacteriales; family Coriobacteriaceae; genus Collinsella. The sequence continues at coordinate 1,303 of CAJMBB010000106.1, forward strand.
GGGCGAGAACCTCATCTGAGGACGCACGGCCCGTCGCCTTGGCTGCCTTTGGAGTAACCTATGCAGCTTTCTCAACTCGAATACCTTCAAGCGGTAGCGAACTGCGGCGGCGTGCGCAAAGCGGCTCGCGCCGTTCACGTGAGCCCACAGGCCGTTTCGTCGGCAATCAAAAAGTTGGAATCTGAGTATCAGATTGTTTTGCTCGACCGATCGGCGGGGGAGGCAGTTTTGTCTCCGGCGGGCAGAGAATTTGCGCGTCGTGCACGCGTGATCCTGGCACAAGTCGACGATCTCAAAAAGTACGCTCAATCGAGGGGTGACGGCGTTTCGCCCGATGGACACTTTCGTCTTTACGCCCCCTGCCTTCATGGGCGGGGGCTCCTTTTTGCCGAAAACTGGTATGACTCGTTTGAACGCTCGCACCCTCAGATTCATCTTGATGTGTGGCATCAGCCAACGGCAACATGCTTTGAATCACTTATACTTGGAATTTCGGACGCGGCTATCTCATTCGAGGAACCACGGGACAGCGTCCTTTCTTCAAAATATTTGGGTGAAAAGGAGCTCAAGGTTCTTTCATGCCCAGCGGGTCATCAATCTGTGGGCGCCATGACCATTCGCGAGTTACTGGGCGGCAGGCTCGCTGTTCCCATTAATTTGTCACCCTGTCTCAATGCAATCAATCAATGTCCCGAAGCCCAGCTGGTTAATTTCCGCTTCCGCGATGTCGAATACGGAAACAAGGCGCAGGCTGAGTTTCTTCAAGCCGGGGGATTGATATTGAGTTTTTCTGGGTCCTCTCTTGCGTCGGATGGATCAGAAGTGAGTGAGTGCTCAATTGAAGGTTCGCGTGATGTAACCTTGCCTATCTACTTTTGCTATCGGCAAAATTCCTGGACTGATCGACACCAGACGGTTTTTCTGCACCTATTGCGTCATCTTGCTTCGTGAGATTAATTGGCTTCGAGGCATCAAGTGATTATTGACGCCTTGTAACACATAGCTGACAGCTTTGCCCCCATGCTTTTCCAAGATTCCGATTTAGATTGCTGGCTCTTGGAGGGCGGAGCATGAAAAACCGTACGGTTTTGCTTTATATGACGTTCGTTTTTCTGTCGAACTTCAGCACCATTTTGTATTTTCTGACGGTTTACCTTGAATTCGTCGGATTCTCGATGGTGGCGATTTCTAGCATGATGATTGCATACCAAGTGAGCAAGTTCATTCTTGAGGTTCCTACTGGTTATATTGCTGACAGGTTTGGACGAAAGGTGAGCGGCCTCGTTGGCATTGTGGGAATGCTTGGGTACTACGTCGCCCTGCTTCTCGTCCGATCTCCTCTGCTTTTAATCGGTGCGTTTGCTCTCAAGGGTTTTGCCGTTGCATGTGTGAGCGGATCCATCGAAGCGATTTACATTGATAGCGTCTCTCAGGACCAACTCGTGAGACTTAATATCGTTGAGCGATTTGTCTTCTATGCGTCTTATGCCCTCTCCGCTTGTGTGGGCGGTTTCATTTCGTCCGCTGGCGCGTATCTCGTTGGGCTTTCGGTCGATATCATCACAATGGTGCTGACATTGGTTGTCGTTGTCTGTATTCCTGAAGTGAGAAGAGAGGGCACTGCGGTGTCACCTGATCATGGAATTAGCCCGAAGATGATCGGTGCCGCTATTGCGGGTAATGGTATTCTTCGGTCAGCGTTCATCATGGACTGTTCTCAGGCATTTGCCTTCGTCGCTCTGGAAGACTTTTTCTCACTGTTGCTTGCCGGCCGCGGAATGAATGCTGTCGCTTCGGGCGTGACCATTGCGGTCCAGCTCCTTGCCTCCGCCTCCATAGGGTTTATTGTGCCCAGCGTGATTGCTCGTGTCGACAAGGGCCGTTTTGCGCGTATTTGCGGCATTGTGCGCCTTTCCCTGACTGCTCTGTTTTTGATTCCCTTTACTCCGGTCTGTTTGCTGCCCGTGTTCTATGTGTTGCAGACGGTCGCTTACTCGTTATTTGCTCCAATTAAATACTCAATTTTTCAAAATGCTGCCGATTCTTCGATGCGCTGTTCATTGATTTCGGTTCAAAGCCAGATGGTGGCGGTGGGTGCTGTTCTTTTCTATCTGCTCAACGCTGTGTTGAGTAGCGTTGCGGGCATTCGAGTCGTATTGCTTGTTGCGCTCGGGATTTCTTCCCTGGTGTATATCCCCGCGCTCTTTCGTCTTACAAGTCAAAGGCCATGAGTATTTAGGCACCGATAACTTATATATCAACGCAATAAACCCGAGCGCAAGGGCGTTTGGGTTTATTATTGAAGCGTATGTAACCTGGCGGCGCCACACCGCCTGTTAGTAGGGAGACACATGAACGTTCTGGTCGTCAACGCAGGATCTTCGACCCTTAAGTATCAGGTCATCGATACCAAGTCCCACAAGGTGTCCGCAAAGGGCTCCTGCGAGCGCGTCTGCTTTACCGGCGGCACCTTCACCCACGCTGCCAACGGCTCCAAGAAGGTGACTGAGAACATCGAGTTCCCCGACCACAAGGTCGCCATCGAGGTCGTCCTGAAGGACCTCGAGGCCAACGGCGTCAAGATCGAGGGTATCGGCCACCGCATCGTTCAGGGCGGTTGGTACTTTGGCGATTCCTCCCTCGTCGACGAGGACGTCCTCGCCAAGATTCGCGAGGTCGCCCCGCTGGCGCCGCTGCACAACAACCCCGAGGCCAACGTTATCGAGTTCTGCCTGGAGCAGTATCCCGATCTGCCCAACGTTACGGTCTACGACACCGCTTTCCACTTCAACATGCCCGAGGTCGCCAAGACCTACGCCCTTCCCAAGGATGTTTGCGACAAGCTGCACATCCGTAAGTACGGCGCCCACGGCACCAGCTACCGTTACATCTCCAAGAAGGTCGCCGAGATGACCAACGGCGAGGCCCGCAAGGTCGTCGTGTGCCATATCGGCTCCGGCGCCTCCCTGTGCGCCATCGAGGACGGCAAGTGCATGGATACCACTATGGGCCTCACCCCGCTCGACGGTGTCATGATGGGCACCCGCTGCGGCTCCATCGACCCGGCTACCGTGTGCTACCTGCAGCGCGAGGGCGGCTACACCTTCGACGAGGTCGACGAGATGATGAACAAGAAGTCCGGTCTTTTGGCTGTGACCGGTGGCAAGACCAACGACTGCCGCAACGTCGAGGAGCTCGCCGCCGCTGGCGACCCCGAGGCTCAGCTCGCCTTCGACATGTTCGTCTACAAGATTGCCGCCAAGGCCGCCGAGATGGCCACTTCCATGTGCGGCATGGACACGCTGGTCTTCACCGCCGGCATCGGTGAGCACGCTCCGGCCGTTCGCGCCGGCGTTGCCGACCGTCTGGCCTTTATGGGCGTCAAGATGGACCATGCCCGCAACGCCCTGCGCGGCGACGGCGCTTGGTGCCTGTCCGCCAAGGATTCCAAGGTCAAGATCTTCGTCATCCCTACGGACGAGGAGTTCATGATCGCTTCCGACGTCGAGCGCATCGTCAACGGCAAGTAATTGCAAGAGGGGAGGGGACTGGATGGCCTTGTGCCGTTCAGCCCCCTTTTATGCTCTTTGGGCGAAGTGCTTAATAGATATTTATTGAATTCTGATAACTTCTTATTAAAGGTACGGCCGCCTTATAGGTTTGTCGACCGTACTGTAATCACGAAGGAGTCTCATGAACGTACTTGTTGTCAACGCCGGCAGCTCGAGCCTTAAATATCAGCTTTTGGATACCGATACCCGCGAGGTTTTCGCCAAGGGCAACTGCGAGCGTATCGGCTCGGAGATGGGCATCTTTGGCCATTCCGAGAACGGTGGTGCCAAGCAGACCGAGGAGATTCCTTTTCCCGATCATCGCTCTGCCATTGCGCGTGTGCTCGAGGAGCTCGAGAAGACCGACTTTACGATCGATGGCATTGGGCATCGCATCGTTCAGGGTGGCTGGCACTTCGATGATTCCGCGGTCGTCGACGACGAGGTCATGGCCAAGATTCTCGAGGTAGCCCCCTTGGCTCCGCTGCACAACTACGGCGAGGCCGCAGCAATCGAGTATTGTCGCGAGAAGTATCCGGAGCTGTCCAACGTGGCGGTCTTCGATACTTCGTTCCACATGACTATGCCCGAGGTTGCGTACACCTACGCCCTGCCCAAGGACGTGTGTGACAAGTACCACGTGCGCAAGTACGGCGCCCACGGTACGAGCCACCGCTACGAGTGGATGATGGCCAAGGAGATCCTGGGCTCGCGCTGCCATCGTCTGCTTTCGTGCCATCTGGGCAACGGTGCTTCGCTTGCCGCCATTGAGGACGGCGTGTGCCGCGACACCACGATGGGCCTCACGCCGCTTGACGGTCTGATGATGGGAACCCGCTGCGGTTCCATCGACCCGGCCACCGTGTGCTACCTGCAGCGTGAGGGCGGCTACAGCTACCAGGAAGTCGACGACATGATGAACAAGCAGTCCGGTCTGCTTGCCATCTCGGGCATCTCCAACGATGCCCGTGACATCCGTACGCGCGCCTCCGAGGGCGACGAGCGTTGCCTACTCGCCTTCGATATGTTCGCCTACAAGGCCATGCAGCAGGCCGGCTCCATGATCGCTTCCATGGCGGGCGTGGACACCATTACCTTTACCGCCGGCATTGGCGAGAATGACTGGTCGATCCGCAAGGCCTTCTGCGACTGCTTCGAGTGGCTGGGCGGGCGCATCGACAACAACAAGAACCGCGAGGCCGTGGGCAACGGTCCGCAGGTCATCAGTGCCGCCGGCTCTTCCGTCACGGTCATGGTCATCCCCACCGACGAGGAATACATGATCGCCCACGACGTCGAGCGTCTGACCAAGAACAACTAACGTATTCGTCTGTAATTGACAAAAAGGCCTCCAGAGCAACAGCTCAGGAGGCCTTTTTACTAGCAGGCGGAAATTCCAGTCCCAAAGTGATCATCACCAGCAGCGCCTGCACTAGCGACAACGGCACCCATCCATTCAGTTCCTCAGCCCCAGCTCGCAGCCAAGTCGCCGTCCACCCCAGATCCCCTGAATGCCACATGACGGTAGAAGGCCGTACGGGCTAACCCCTGAAAACATTCCGCACTGATATTTTCTGTATTGAAGACGTCGATGATGCACCCGT
>CAJMBB010000107.1 GCA_905211615.1 uncultured Collinsella sp.
GGTGCTGGAGCCGCCGCTTCGCTGGTCGGTGTTGTAGAAACCGCTGCCCTCAAATTTAATGCCGCTGGCCGAGAACGTCTTGGCCGCCGGGGCACCGCAGCTGGGGCACACGACCTCGGGAGTCTCGGACATGGGATGCTCAACCTCAAACACGTTGCCGCAGCTCGAGCACTTGTAATCGTAGCGCGCCATAATACTTCCTTTTCAGCACAAAGCGGGCAGATTACTCTGCCCGCAAAAATTCAAACGTTTGTAACTGTACCCTATATCGGGGGTTTTATCACGCTTCGCCCCAGAATCTATGGTTGTTGCGCAGGAGCTGTGCGGTTTTGTCTTCAGCGGCTACAATGTCCGCCTCGTCAGCCTGCCAGGTCCAGTTGCCCGTGGCCACGCCCGGAACGTTCATGCGTGCGTCGTCGCCAAGCCCCAGGACATCCTGCAGCGGCATCATCACCAGGGGAGCGTCGCTTGCCAGCGCGTCGCTCATCAGCTTGGCCGCCAGCTCAACACCGCTCGGTTCATCGCCGCCCGCAAAGGAACGTGTGCACCAACCGGCCAGCGTCGACGTATCGTGCGTCGACGTGTATAGAATCTTGCCGGGCGTGGGATGCACACCGCAACGAACGTCGTAGTCGCTAAACTCCAGCACGTCCATGCCGGGGAAACCGCAGGTCGAAGCCATGGCGCGAACACCGGGCGTCAAATAGCCTAGGTCCTCGGCGATAAAGTTGAGCGGACCCAGCTCGTCATAGGCGGTCTGGAACAGGTCTTTGCCCGGTCCTGCCAGCCAACGCCCGTCGGCGCAAGCCTTACCCGCGGGAATGCTGAAATAGCTGTGGAATCCCAGGAAGTGATCCAGGCGCACGCGGTCGTAGAGCGAAAACGCGCGGCGCAGGCGATCCATCCACCAGCTATAGCCGTTCTGCTTCATGTGGTCCCAGCGGAACGTTGGGTTGCCCCACACCTGGCCCTCGGGCGCAAAGTTGTCGGGCGGCGCGCCGGAAATCTCGATTGCCTTGCCGGTATCGGACAGCCAGAAGTTCTCGGGTTCGCTCCACGCATCTGCCGAATCGTCGGACACGTACATAGGAATATCGCCGATAACCTCGATGCCCTTCTTGTGCGCATAGTTCATGAGCTCACACCAAGCGAGGTCAAAGCGGTACTGCATGTACGCCTGATGCTCGGCCTCGTCGTGGAAGCGTTTGTCGTCGATCAGACGCTCGTTGTAGCGCGCGACATCGGCCGGCCAATCGTGGCGCGACTCGCCCTCAAAGTACTTCTTAACGGCCATGTAGACGCAGTACTTCTCGAGCCAATCGGCATTGCGATGTTTAAACGCGGTGTACAGCGGATCGGCATCCTCACCGCCTCGGGCCTTCCAGGTCTCAAAGTCGGCTGCCAGCTCCTCGTGGCTCTCGGGTAGTAGGTCGATATTGCCTGCAAAGGCCGAAGGACCGGCGTAAGGGGAGCGGAAGAAGTCCGTGGGGTTGACGGGGAGAACCTGCCAGTAGCGCATGCCCATGGCGGCCAGATGGTCGATAAAGCGACGCGTGGGCGCGCCGATCGTACCGGGCTTGCCGTCGTCGGTCGGCACCGATGTGATATGGCACACAACACCCGCACCGTGATCGAGCGGCTCCTGCAGGCGCTGCTCGGCGTGGTGATAGATGATCGACGAGCCCAGCGGGTACAGGTCGAGCGTGACGGTACCGTTGTGGATTTCGCACTCGTGGCCACTAATCACGTCGCTCGCACATTCGGCGAGCGCCGGAATCGTCACACGGTGCGAATTGCGCAGGCTACGGTTGATGATGACGGTCGCGGACTCGCCGTCTTTACCGGTACGGTTGTAGGCCAGCACCTCGTCATTGAGCGCAAAGGCCTTGATCTCGCCGTCAACCATAAACGGCAGCGCTCGGCGCACGGCCGAGGCATTCTTGACGATCGCGAACGTATCGAAGTCGTGCAGGTCTTCCTTGGTCGGCATGGTGCGGCGATTACCCGGATCGGTCAGGCCCTCAAGGCCGTACTCGTCACCGTAATAGATTGAGGGAACGCCCGGGAATGTCATCTGCATAAGCGTCGCGAGCCAAAATCGGCTCTTGGCCAGGCCCATCGAGTTCTCGTCCAGACGCCATTTGCTGCGCTCGCACTCGGGCAGCTTCGACTCGTCGGGGCCGCCGCCGAGCACCGAGATAATGCGCGGGCGGTCGTGGCTCGACAGTAGGTTGAGCGCGCAGGACAGGGCTTCGCGCGGATAATTCTCACGCAGGGTTTCGATATCCTCGGCAGCTTGGTAGGCGTTTTTGTAGCCCATCAAAAAGCCGATGACCATGTCGCGGAAGGGGTAATCCATGGCCGAGTCGAGCTCGGAGCCTTGCAGATAGCGACGCAGATGGCCGTAGCTGATCTTGTTGGAGGCATCTTCCCAGACCTCGCCGAGCAGCAGCGCGTCGGGCTTCTCGGCGAGCACAGCCTTTTTGATCTCGGTCAGGAAGTCATCGGAAAGCTCGTCGGCCACATCCAGGCGCCAGCCGTGAGCGCCGGCGCGAAGCCATTTACGAATGACGCCGTCCTTGCCCAGGAGCCGCTCGCGTACCAGTTCGGAGCTCTCATTGATGGCGGGCATATTGCCCACGCCCCACCAACAGTCGTACGATCCGTCCTCGTGGAAATAAAACGCATCGCGCCACGGCGAATCCTCGCTCTGCCACGCGCCTACGCCGGGGTAGTTGCCGTAGCGGTTGAAGTAGATCGAATCGTCGCCCGTGTGGTTGAACACACCGTCCAGAATGATGGAAATGCCCAGCTTCTCGGCCGCCTCGCACAGCTCAGTAAAGTCCTGCTCGGTGCCCAGAATCGGATCGATCTTGGTGTAATCGGCGGTGTCGTAGCGGTGGTTGCTCGCGGCTTCAAATATGGGGTTGAGGTAGATGGCTGTAAAGCCCAGCTCGGCGATGCGAGGCAGGTCTTCCTGGATACCCTTGAGCGATCCGCCATAAAAGTCCCAGGTCTTGATGGAGCCGTCCTCGTCGCGCTCGTACACAGGCGGCTCGTTCCAGTCCTCGACCATGCGGCGCTGAATGCCCTTACGCGGTTTTTCGACCTCGGCCAGCGTGCGCTCGCGCCAGTGTTCGTCGCGGGCATAGCGATCGGGGAAGATCTGGTAGACCATGCCGCGCTCGTACCACTTGGGTCGAACTTCGCGGTGCTTGTAAACGGTGACCTGGAACGACGGCACCTCGGCGTAGTCGTAGGTTACGCCCTCGCCGCCGGTACGGCCCTGCGGTGCGCCTAATCGAACCTCGGGCTGGCCCTCGATATTGCAGATAAAGCTGTACCAGATAAGACAGGGCTCGGTGCACTCGAGCTCTACGCTAAATATGCCGTCGCCCTCGTGCGTCATGGGATACCGAGACTCACCGATCTCATCGACCCAGGTGCGCAGTGTAAGCGTTGCCTGCGCGGGATCGGCGTCCTCCAGAATCACGGAGAGCGAAAGGGTAGTTCCTGTGGTCACAGCGCCAAACGGAGTGCGAAACTGCGGCAGACGGCTGTTGTGTATCAATCTCATAGTACGGTCCAGTTCAATAGAATCATGGCCTGCGGGCCATGGGCTTTACGCACAGGATGTAAGTATATCTGTTGTACACAGGATGTAAGTATATCTGTTGTACACAGGGTGTATAAACAACATCCGTTTACCATCGGCGAACGGTTGTCCTAGAAAATCGTTTTACCATCCAAATTATCGCGATATTCGAAAAAGCCTAGACTGATACTATTTTTAGCCAAACAAAAGTACTCGGGTTTACTACGACGAATTGAATAATCTCAACCACAGTCATTTTGGTGATATTAAAACCGCTGGTAGAAGCGTTGCCAATTTCGTAGATTACTTGCCGAGGTCGGCCGGAGCCATTTTGTCGTAGTAAACCGGCCCTCTTTTTAATACAGAAGTTCAATCAAGAAGAGGGCACCTGGTGAGGGTGCCCTCTTTTGCGCTGAGGATTAAGTTTTAATCGTCCGGATTAGCGGCGCTTGCGGGTGGCCGTTGCCTTACGGACGGAGGTCTTCTTGGTCGGAGCTTTTTCCTCAGTCTTAGCAGCGGGGGAGACCGGGGCCTCCTTGGCGGGCTCGGTCTTTGCCGTAGCCTTCGGAGCGGTCTTGGCCTCAGCGGCCTTCGGTGCCGGCTCGGCCTTTACTGCGGGCTTGGCCTCGACCTTAGCCTCTGCCTTGGTAGCTGCGGCCTTAGTCGTGGTCTTTTTGGTCGTCGTCGTGGTGCGCTTGCGCGTGGTGGTCTTGGCGGCCGGCTTTGTCTCGACAGTTACCTCGGCCTTGGGCTCGGCGGGGGTTTCCTCGACCTTGACAGCGGGCTTTGCGGCAGCCTTCGGAGCGGCCTTGGTCGCAGTAGCCTTGGCGGCCGTCGACTTCGTTGCCGTGGTTTTCTTGGCAGCTGTTGCCTTCTTGGCGGTCGTGGTCGTCTTCTTGGCAGCGGTCTTTGCCGGAGCCTTGGCGGCCGGCTTGGCCTCTGCGACCTCGGCCTCGGCGTCCGTCTTGGCAGCGGCGGTCGTGCGCTTGCGCGTGGTCGTTCCCTTGGTAGCCGTCGTTTTAGTCGCGGTAGGCTTGGTCGTCGTAGCCTTCTTGGCGGTCGTCTTGCGGGTTGTGGTCTTTTTGGCGGCAGGCTTCGCGGCAGGCTTGACCTCTGCCTTTGCCGCAGGAGCAGTCTCAGCATTCACCTCAGGCTCGGCCTTTGCGGGCTCAGCCTCAACCGGCTTCTCCTCGGCCTTGGCTTTGGGCTCCGGCTCAACGGCCACCGGCTCAGCAATAGCCTCAGGCTCGTCGACAACAGCCGCCGGCCTCTCAATCTCCGGATGCATAAAGAAGTACAGGTCCAGATATTTATCGGCCGAGCGCGTCCAGCTAAAGTCCTGGCTCATGGCCTGCGTGACCAGCTGGTTCCAGGCGTCGCGGTTATCCCAGAACAGACGCGCCGCGCGGAATACCGCATCGCCCATCTCGTCGCCGTTAAAGTTGCTAAACGAGAAGCCCGTGCCCTCGACGGTAAACTCGTTGTACGGCTGCACGGTGTCCTTCAGGCCACCGGTCTCGCGAACAATCGGCAGCGTGCCGTAGCGCATGGCGATGATCTGCGACAGGCCGCAGGGCTCAAACTTCGAAGGCATCAGGAACATGTCGGCGGCGGCATACATGCGCTGCGACAGCGCCGGATCGAACTCGATGCGTGCGGCCATGGTGCCGGGGTACTTGTCCTGGAAGTAGCGCAGGCCGTCCTCGTAGTCGCGGTCGCCGGTGCCCAGCACCGCCACCTGCACGCCGCCGGACAGGATGCGGTCGAGCGCGTACATGACCAGATCCATGCCCTTCTGGCGCGTCAGGCGCGTGACCATCACCATGAGCGGACGGTCGTCGCGAACCTCGAGGCCCAGTTCCTCCTGCAGCTTGGCCTTGCACACGGCCTTGCCGGAACGGTCCTCCACGGTGTAGTTGGCGGCAATTCGCTTGTCTGTTGCCGGGTCAAAGCCCGCAACGTCAATGCCGTTCAAAATGCCCTGCAGCGCGTAGGAACGCTCGCGCAGTACGCCGTCCAGGCCCTCGCCAAACTCGGGCGTCTGGATCTCGTTGGCATAGGTGGGGCTCACCGTGGTGATGGCGTCGGCATAGCGCAGGGCGCCCAGCATGTAGTTGATGCTGCAGGCGTCGCAACGCAGCTGCGAGGCGGCCGCCGGAATGTGCGCCACACCAAGGATGTCCTCCATCACGGTGTCGCTAAACTGGCCCTGGAACGCCACGTTGTGGATCGAGAACACGGTCTTGACGCGGTCATACAGCGGCAGGCCCTGGTAGAACTCGCGCAAAAACACGGGCGCCAGCGCCGTCTGCCAGTCGTTCGCGTGGATCACATCAGGCTTAAATTCAATGTACGGCAGCATCTCCAAAACGGCACGGGAGAAGAACGCAAAGCGCTCCGCGTCGTCAAAGTGACCGTAAAGTCCTTGGCGCTTAAAGTAGTACTGGTTATCGATGAGGTAGTAAATGACATTGCCTACCTTCGCCTCAAAAATACCGCAATACTGGCGACGCCAAGCCACCGGCACACTGATGCTTGTTAAAAACTTCATGTTGTCGCGTAATTCCTGCGGCACGCTTTCATACAGCGGCATCACCACGCGGCAACCAATCAGGCGTGCGCGCAGCGCCTGCGGCAAAGAACCCGCTACGTCTGCAAGGCCGCCCGTTGCGGCAAAAGGCAACGCTTCACTGGCACAAAACAAAACTTTCATATCAATTACACCGCTTTCCTTTCCTTCGTTTTTCGGGGCAGCTTAGACCTTGCTTT
>CAJMBB010000108.1 GCA_905211615.1 uncultured Collinsella sp.
TGCTCTTCTGGGTCTCTAGGAGTTGTATCAATGGAAAATGCAAAGTTAAAGAGCAGCAAGGTCTACGCATGGGTTCTCGTAATCGCGCTTGGCCTCATGTCTGCTGGTACGACTGGATCCTATAGCGTAATCGCCGGCTCCTTCGTCGCGCCCGTGTGCGAGGAGTTCGGGTTTGACTATTCAATCTTCTCGTATTACTTTACCGCGACGCTCATCGGTCTTGCGGCGGCGCTTCCGTTTGTCGGAAAACTCATCCCCAAGGTTGTTGGCAAGGTTTGGCTCCCCGTCGTCGAGCTTATTTTGCTCGCTGCCGGCGCAGGCATGGCCTTCTACACCGAAGTCTGGATGTTCATCGCCGCTGGCGCCCTGATTGGCGTTTGCTTCGCCTTCACCACCGGCGTCGCCATGTCCGACGTTATTGACCAGTGGTTCAAAAAATCTGGTGGCCTGGCAATCGGTCTCGCTTGGGCAGTGAACTCGATTTACATGCTCATCATGAGCCCCGTCATCACCTCTGTCATCGAGGCCGCTGGCTGGAGGACTGGCTATCTGGTGCTCGCTGGCGTCTCCGCCGTGCTCATTCTCCCCGCTTCCGTCCTGATTATCCGCTATAAGCCTCAGGACAAGGGCATGCTGCCCTATGGCTACGTCGAGGGCGAGACGGTCACCGAGACCGAGGAGACGACCGAGGATAGCACACGTGGCGTTAGCTATGCGCGCGCCATTAAGTCGCCTGCCTTCTTCTTCTGCATCGGCTTCCTCTGTCTCGTTCAGCTCACTTGCTGTATGAACCAGCTCTTCCCGACGTATGCTTCCGAGGTTGGTTTTAGCCCCATGGTGGGCGGCTTCATGGTATCCGCTGCATCGCTCTTCGATCTGTTCCTCAACCCGATCGTCGGCACCACTTGCGATAGGTTCGGCAGCACGAAGGCCATTCTGGGCTGGCTCGCTGTCTCCATCCTCTCCTTTGTCATGCTCATGATGAGCAGCGGCAACTCGACGCTTAGCATCCTCGCAGCAGGCGTGAACGACGTAATGTACGTCATCGCTGGCACTGCCCTGACCGTTTTGGTTATGGATGTCTTTGGCTCCCGCGATTTCGGTCGCATCTTCGCGCTGATCTGCTCCGTGGGCTATATCGTCGGCGCCTTTGGCATGCCCGTTATGATGAAGGTCTATGAGCTTGTCGGCTCCTTCCAGGGCGTCTTCATCTTCTGCATCGCATGTAACGTTATTATCGGCCTGTTCTTGCTGCTGGCAAAAAAGACTGGTAAGAACCTCTCCTGGGACGAATAGTTCGATTCGTCTTAGACATACGCTGTAGGGCTTAACCTGCAGCCGCTTTGGGGCATCGACTAACATCGGTGCCCTTTTTCATCGAATGTGACAAAGGAGCAGCCACTTTGTCACATTGAGTGGCATGTAAATCGAGGTCTAATACTTTTCCGAGAAGTGAACGGCCATACTTGGACCTCCGAAGCATCGACATTTTTAGACGTCAAACCCGCAGGATTTGGCTGGCAAAATCGCAGGAAATTGCATCTCGAAAGCGCCGATGCTTCGGGGGCCCGTTTTCACTCGTTCACTTCTCGGGAAAAGTATTAGACCTCGTTGTATGGGGTGCGGCTGGAGGGTGGTCATCGTTCAGTAGCTACCTCTTCCTTGTGAATCGCCTGAAGCGCAAGGCATAATGCATGTGACAAAGGGACGGCCCCTTTGTTGTGTTGATATGAGAGAAGAGTAGATGATCCTTTCGCTGGCCCCCATGGAGGGGATTACCGGGCATGTGTTCCGTCGCGTGCATGCGGAGTGCTTCGGTGCGCTCGATTGCTATTACACGCCGTTTTTGCCGCCGCCGCGGGTGGGAAACCGCTTTGGCGGCAAGGCGTTTAAGGAGATCGATCCTGCCAATAACCAGGGGCTCAACGTGGTGCCTCAGCTGATGTCCAAGAACGCGGACGAGTTTGTGTGGGCGGCACAGGTGCTCGCCGACATGGGCTACCGCGAGGTCAATCTCAACCTGGGTTGCCCTTCGGGAACGGTTGTCGCCAAGGGCAAGGGCTCGGGTTTCTTGCGCAATCTCGACGAGCTCGAGGCGTTCTTAAGCGATGTGTGCGAGCGGTCGCCGTTGCCGGTGTCGGTAAAGACCAGGCTGGGGCTGGAGAATGACGACGAATACGAGCGCGTGCTCGATCTGTATTGCCGCATGCCGTTGGCAGAGCTTATTGTGCATCCGCGCGTGCAAAAGGACCGCTATACGGGTTCGCCGCGCAAAGAGTTTTATGGCGAGACGCTGGAGCGTGCGCCGTTCCCCGTGGCCTATAACGGTGACATTTTTGATCTTGAGGATATGGACGCGCTGGTGGAGGCCTATCCCGGCACGCGCCATGTGATGTTGGGGCGTGGCCTGCTCGCGAACCCCGCTCTGGCTCGCATGGTCAAGGGCGGCCCTGCTGCAACGGCTGCTGAGCTGCAGCGCTTCCACGACACGCTGTTTGCGGCATATGCAGAAGAGATTGGCGGCAATGCGGTCTTCCGCATGAAGGAGTGGTGGTTCTACGCCAAGTGCGCTTTTGCTGATCCCGCTACCGTCCACAAGATCGTACGCAAGACCAAAAAGGTCGACGAATACCGCGCTGCCGTCGAGCGCGTCTTTCGCGAACAGCTGCTTGCACCCATAGCTCGCTTCCACGGCTAGTTGGTCGTTGGGGACGTTCTTTAACGACTAGTCATTTAAGAACGTCCCCAATGACTAGCCACAAAAAGCTGTACGTCAGCATCCAAAGATGTCGAAAAATGTCGACTTTGGATGCTGACGTACATGTTTGGGTCGTATGGGTTGGGGCGTTGGGGCCGGCCGACCGCAATAGCACGCTAGAGCAGGTTCTTCTGTACCCACGCGATGATGTCGCTCGACTCGTAGAGCGGCTTGCCGTCGATGAACAAGCAGGGAACCTGGCGTTTTCCGCCGACGGCGATGAGCGTCTGCTCGGCCTCGGTATCGGTCGAGATATTGCGCTCGGGGATGGTCACACCGTTATCGGCAAGGAATCGCTTGACTTTTATGCAATACGGGCAGCCGGTCATAACGTACAGCGTGAGCTCATGATTAGTAGCCATGGGTCTCCAATCGGTTGAGGTTTCGATTGAAATACCCAAAGCAGCCGCGGTCTATGCGCGCGTCAACGACGACTCGATGGCCTGGACCAGAAACGCCGTGGCTCCGGTGCCGCAGGGCTTGTCGTAGTAGTCAACAAAGCGCTGATCGGCAAGATAGCCGTGGGCGAGGCCCAGGTATGCTTCGTCTTGGGGCTCGTGTCCCCAGTTAAGGGCAATCCATCGACGGTGCATTGCGACAAGTTTGTGGGCCTCGTTGCTCTCTGGGTCGCCAATGCCCATGGCAATCGAAAGTTGGCCCAGAACAGCGCGTTCAAGTTCCTTCATGTCGTTCCATGTCTCGGGGTCCATGTCCAGCAGCGCTTCATTTGCTGCATCGATAGCCTCATCGCCATAGCGTGCCCGCGCTTCGGCGCCGTAGCACTTCTCGTTTTCCTGCACGGTGCGCCAGCGCTCCAGTTGCGGCAGGACGGCGCCCATGAGCGAGACGGCTTCGTCGAGCGACATGCCGGTGTTTTGCGCCAGCCGCGGGGCGCAATCCTCGATCATCGCCTCCATGGTGGTGTCGTAGGTGTACTTACCGTGGTTGTAGCACCACTTGCAGTAATGGTCGGTCGTGGCGCCCGTGGCATCGGTGCCGCAGTCGTCGGGCGTGAGTATCATGCCGCAGCTCTGGCAATAATGCTCGGGCATTTCGAGCAGGTGGGACAACGGCTCTCCGGTTACGGCGGCAATGAGCTTCATCATGTCGATGCCCGGGGTGACCTCGTCGCGCTCCCAACGGCTGACGGCTTGGCGCGTGACAAAGAGTTTGGCGGCGAGCTGCTCCTGGGTAAGGTGATGGGCGCGACGAACGGCGATGAGCTTTTCTGCAAAGGCCATAGCGGCTCCTTTCTGCTGGTTGATGGCTTAAGCATACGCGGCAGCAGGTGCCCTTCCAAGCAACCGTTGGTTGCACGACGGGGACCGCGGCGAAGAATTGCGCGCAACGCCCCACACCTCCATGCCGTACAATGACCGGCATGGAACCTATCGCACACATACATACCGACCTGCCGCAGAAGTTCGGCATTCCACGCAACAGCTTTTTGGCGCCTCATCTGCAGGGGCGCATCGTCTTTGAACCGGAATTTGCCTCCAACGCAGCGGTTGAGGGTCTGGACTCCTTCTCTCACCTGTGGCTGCTGTGGCGCTTCGAAAACGGAACGCCCGGCGGCACGGCTAAGGACATAGCTGCCGATGCCAAAACGCAGGACAGGTCCGGTACCAACGCAAAATGGTCGAAGACCGTGCGTCCGCCGCGCCTGGGTGGAGCCGAGCGCGTGGGCGTGTTTGCCACGCGCAGTCCGTTTCGCCCTAATTCCATTGGGCTTACCTGCGTCAAGCTCGATCGCGTCGAGCTCACCGACAATGGTCCCATCATCCATGTGCTGGGGGCCGATCTGCGCGACGGCACGCCCATCTACGATATCAAGCCCTACATTCCGTTTGCGGACTGCCACCCGGATGCGACCGGCGGCTGGATTGATGATGCTCCGTGGCAAGAGCTCGACGTCGAGTTCCCACGAGCGCTGCAAGATATGGTCCCGCCCGCAAAGCTCCCCGGCTTGGTCGAGGTCCTTCGCCAAGATCCGCGCCGCGCGGGCAGCAAGCACGAGCCAAACCGCGTTTACCACTTGGCTTACGCCGGGCTCGACATATCGTTTACGGTCGACGGAGCCAGGTTGACGGTAACCGCCATCAACGACGCGCGGGACTAACCATCCGTCCGTATCCGTCAAAAACAACGCCAAACCCCATGCCAAAACCGCCCACGCTGGTGGACAATAACGCCTATCGAAATAGTCTACTTTGCACGGGAGCTCAGCATGAAATACGACTTTAGCTCGCTTATCGACCGCCACGGCATGGACTCCATCGCCGTTGATTCTTGGGGTGAGATCCCCGGCATGGCTCCAAACGCACCCGACGAGGGCTTCGATCGCATTCCCATGTGGGTGGCGGACATGAACTTCGCCACGGTGCCCACGGTCCAGGAACACATCATTCAGCGTGCCCAGCACCCCATGTTTGGCTATTTCAATCCGCGCTCCGAGTATTTCGACCGCATCATCGAATGGCAGAGTCGCCGCAATGGCGTCGAGGGTCTGCGCCCTGAACATATCGGTTACGAAAACGGCGTGCTGGGCGGTGTCGTGTCGACGCTGCGCGCGTATGTCCAGCCGGGCGATGCGGTGCTGGTCCACAGCCCCACCTACATCGGCTTTACCAAGTCCATTGAGGCCGCGGGCTATCGTATTGTCCATAGCCCGCTTAAGCTCGATGATCAGGGCGTGTGGCGCATGGACTTTGAGGACATGGAGCGCAAGCTCGCTCAAAACCACATCCATGCCGCGGTGTTCTGCTCGCCGCACAATCCCTGCGGCCGCGTATGGGAGCGTGACGAGATCGAGCGCGCCATGGACATCTATCGTCAGCACGATTGCGTGGTGATCTCGGACGAGATTTGGTCCGATATCATCCTGCCGGGCCACAAGCATATCCCGACGCAGTCGGTGAGCGAGGATGCCCGCATGCGCACGGTTGCCCTCTACGCGCCCAGCAAGACGTTCAACCTGGCGGGCCTGGTCGGCAGCTACCACATCATCTATAACGAGACGCTGCGCGACCGCGTGTGCGCCGTGTCCAACAAGACCCACTACAACGAGATGAATGTCCTCTCCATGCATGCGCTTATCGGTGCCTACCAGCCGCAGGGCTATGAGTGGGTGGACGAGCTCAATCAGGTGCTTGCCGGCAATATCGAGTACTTCTGCAATTACGTGGACGAGCATTTTGAGGGCGTGTCCTATTCGCGTCCGCAGGGCACGTACATGGTGTTTCTGGACTGCACCGAGTGGTGCCGCGAGCATGGCCGCGATATTCAGTGGCTGCTCGACGAGGGGGCGCGCGTGGGCGTGGGGTATCAGGACGGCCGCCCGTTCCACGGGCCCTGCCACATTCGCGTGAATCTGGCGCTGCCGCTTTCGCGCGTAAGGGAGGCGTGCGACCGCCTGGACCACTACGTTTTTAATGCACGGTAAGTGAGCACTGCATGCGGGGCCTTCTGCCAAGTCGGCTGGAAGGCCCCGCATGGTAAAACGTCTGTAACCATTGGGCACTCGTGTGGTTTTGTTTGCTATTATTTTCGAGGCTTCGGTAGTTTGTGTGACAAGGGGCTAGCC
>CAJMBB010000109.1 GCA_905211615.1 uncultured Collinsella sp.
GACCTCATCGACAACCGCCGCCTCGTCACCCAGAGGATCTAGATTGTTGTAATCGGTGGTGGAATCTGCCATCTGCGCTGCTACTCGGCCTCTTCGGTGTCCTCTGCATCGTCGGGCTCAACGGACTCGACGGGCACCGAGGTCACGTTGTCCTCGACCGAATCGACGATGTCGCGCACATGGGCCAGGAAGGCCGTGCGCTCGGGGGCGGTCATAACGCGGACGCGGGCAAGGATGAGCTCGTCGAGCACGCGCTGGGCCGCGGTCTCGCCCTGCATGCCCAAGCGCTCGGTCAGATCGGAGATGGTACCGCCGGCCTGCTCGAACATGTCGGACACACTGCGGGCGATATCGGGGGTGGCGGTGTCCTTGCGGACCTGCTCGCCTTTGGTGTTAAGGTCGTCGAGGACCTTCTTGCCGCCTTCGACAGCAACGGCGGCAGCGCCAAAGCCAACGTTGATGGCGCCGTTAACAAGCTGATCGAGTTTCATAACCATGGTTGTCTCCAATCACAAACAACTGCATTGGCGTTCTTGTACCCAAGATTGAGTGAAAGCGACAAAGCGTTTTAGCGCTATTCGATCGACGGGAAATCCCTACCTCACGTTGTCGTTCATCGCGAAAGAGTTCTTCATGGCGCAGCTCGTGGTGTAGAGCACCTTGCCCAGTAGAGCATCGGTCTCCACGCGGACACGCTCGGCAAAGGCCTCGTTGGCGCGTGCAAGCTCGGCAGGCACCTCGGCCTCGGGCAGAGCGGCTACGGCAGCGTCGACGTCATGGATCTGCTTGTGGCCCATGCCACCGACCTTCTCCTGGTAGTCCTCCACAGCGCGGCCGCACTCATGGAAACGGACGTCAGCCAGGGCGCCGATCAGGCGGTTGGCCCAGTAGAAGTTTTCGGACGTCACGCGAGCCTGCGTGTCGGCATAGTACTCGGGCATGGTCTCGACGTTGGCGTACAGCGGAACCAGCGCGTTAAACGAGTTGGAACCAAAGGCCATCCACTGCACGGCGCGATACGCCGGCTGCGCATAGGGGCGCAGCTGCAGCACGGCGAGCTGGCTGTTGCGGTTGATGCCGATGGGGCGATATGCGCCACGCGTAGCGGGCGTGCCCTTGCTACCGTAGCAATCGTACTCCGTGCCCTGGTAGTGGCTCGAGAGTACGTACTTGATGTCCTCGATGGTCACCTTGCGCTCGGGCACGCGGCTCCAGGGGATATCGTCGCTCTCGGGCGTGTAGTCGGCGTCGGGGCCATCCCACACGTCGCTGGGGTTGAGACAGCGCTGCATGTACCACGCGCGCGGCGTGTTGTAGACGTGGTCGCTGTCGCTGTGCGAGCCAAAGGCCTCGCGCGGGTTAAAGACCGCAGCCGGGCCGTCGCCCTCGACGCCCAGCGTCAGGTCCAGATGCCACTCGGCCATCCAGGCGCGCAAGTCGGCGGAGCACATGTGGTCGGCCTGGGCGCCCTCGGCGTCATCCAGGTCAAAGCTGTCGATACCCAGCTGGTTGGGCATGGTCACATAGGCGTCGTCAGGCACGCGCTTGGCAATCCAGTGGTGACCACCGATGGTCTCGAGCCACCAGATCTCGTCCACGTCGCTAAAGGCGATGCCGTTGTTCTCGTAGGTGCCGTAGCGCTCGAGCAGGTCACCCAGAATGCGTACGCCGTCGCGGGCGGACTTGGCGTACGGCAGAACCAGGGTCACCATGTCCTCCTCGCCCAGGCCACCGGACTGTGCCGGAACATATCCGTCCTCGCCCTCGTTGCCCTTGGCGGGCACATAGTCCACGAGCGGATCGGCACCGCGGACGCGCTCGTTGGTGGTGAGCGTCTCGGTTGCGGACATGCCAACATTGAGCTCGTTGAATCCGGCCTCGGCCCAAATACCGTGACCGGGAACGACGTCGGGGACGCTCGTGTAGCGCATGGGATTGTCGGGCAACTCAACGGTCAGGTGGCTCAGGACGCTCGTGTAGACACGCGGCTGCTCGTCGGGATGCACCACGCGCATGCGCTTGGGCTCAAACACCCCGTTGGACGAGTCCTCGTTGCGGGCGACCAGCGTCGACCCGTCGTAGCTCGCGTTCTTACCAACCAAAATCGTTGTGCACGGCATGCGCATCCTCCTTGAGCGAAGAAATCAAACGATAACAGTGTATCGCTTCGGCGCAAAAAGGGCGAAACCACGGCCTCGGCAGCCCCCGTGGTCAAAAAATGCCAAATATGAGTACTGTCACCAATTTAGTGGCAGCAAATTTCCCTGTAACGAGTGCCGAAAATCCCCATTTGCCCAAAAGCAAGACAACGTTATTCCCCATAAGTTCAATAAAATAGGCTTCCTAACGATAATGGATACCGTTAGGAAGCCAAAAAGACGTAAGACATATGTGACTATCTTGGCAACAGTACTCATATTTGGCATTGTTTGACCACGTGGTATATAGCTAACCCCCTCAAACAGCTCAAAACGCCTATTTCGATGCGCGCTCCGCCGCCTCAATCACGTGTTTGGCGAGAATCGCGGTGGTCACAGCCCCCACGCCGCCCGGCACGGGCGTGATGGCGTTAACGACCGGCTCCGCAGCATCAAAATCGATGTCCCCGACCAGCTTGCCAGCGGCCTCGTCCCAGTTAATGCCAACATCAATGATCGTCTGGCCCTCGCGAACGGCATCCGCGCCAATCGTGCTCGCGCGTCCAACGGCCGCAACAACGATATCGGCAGAACGGCACTCGGCAGCAAGATCGCGTGTATGCGTATGGCACGTCGTCACCGTGGCATTGCGAGCCGTAAGCATGGCGGCAACGGGACGCCCGATCACCAGCGAGCGCCCGGCCACAGCAACCTTAGCTCCATCCAGCTCAACGCCGTAATGATCCAGCAACGCCAACACGGCCTCGGCCGTGCAGGGAGCAAAGCCCTCGCCACGACCCGAAAGCGTGGTAAGCAGCGAGGCCGGCGTCATGGAGTCAACATCCTTGGCGGGATCGAGCGCCGCGGCAACCGCATCCTCGTCAAGTCCAGCGGGCAGCGGGCGAAACACTAGGCAGCCATGAACAGCGGGGTTGGCATTGATGTCCTTAATAGCCGCCAGCAGTTCATCCTGCGAAACATCGGCAGGAAGCAAAACGCGGCGAGCCTCAATGCCTACCTTCTCGCAGCGCTTGAGGGCACCGCGCTCGTAGGACAGGTCGTCCTCGCGCTCGCCCACACGAACAATGGCCAGCGTCGGCACAACGCCGCGTTCGCGCAAAGCCGCGCAGCGAGCAGCGAGCTCCTCAGTCAACGCGCGGGCGACGGGAGCACCCTTCAGTAGCTCAGCCATGGCTATCCTCTCTTCCTTGCAGCGTCGGCGGCGCGGCGCGCCAGCGCATCGGCGCGCGGCAACCATGTGTCGAGCAGCTCATCGCACGCCGTCTCGAGCTCCTCGGCACGAACGCGATCTTTCATAGACGTGGTGTTCGCAAAGAGCGTCAAGCTCGCGCCCTGCATAGCGGCACGGCAGAACACGGCGCCGCACGCCACATCGGACAGCAGCTGACGCGAACCCTTGTCGGCCATGTCCTCGAGCAGCGCCAGCGCGCGGCCGCAGGCATCCATGATCCGATACGGTGGCATGGCCGCCACGTGCAACGCGTCCTGAATCGCCGCAGGTCGAGCTGGGTCCTCGCGCGGAACACCGTACGCAGCGGACACCTGGCCGTACGCACGAACGTCCTCGGCGACCAGGTCCACAAGTTCCTGCGCCAACTCGTCTGCCTGGGCAAATGCACGCGTCAGGTCGTCCGCGCGATCGGCAAGCGCGGGATTAGTCGCCCCATAACGAGCAACCATCCCACAAAGCGAGGCACCCAGCGCGCCCACAAAGGCGCTCGCGCTGCCGCCGCCGGGAACCGGCTCGCGCGCGGCCAGCGCCTCGGCAAACCCGCGGCAGGTCTTGTCCATCATCTCTTGGCTCATACGCATGCACCTTCAAGTCATATACATCGGTCGGGCGGAATCGCCGACCAACCGCATCGATCACGTAATGGTGCTAAGTCTAGCCCATAAGTACATGAGCGTCAGCGCACCTGACCATCGCAGATTTCTATGGCACGCGATAGGCGTCGACAACGCAAGCATGGGACACATGGCCCACCTTTCGAGACTCCCGGACGGTACAAACCGGGGCATATCTATAAGTAAGGAGCCCGTTGGGGCACGGCCGCGCAACGGCCACAAGCGATGAACGGAGGCATAAGTCACACAGTACACAGAGACATCCGCCGCCAGCGCAATCAGTACCCTAACAGCATGCGGCGCCGTGATGTCATCAGCAGACAAGGAGGACGCCACCATGATGAAAAAGACCCTATCAATCCTTTCCCTTTGCATCGCCCTCTTTGCCGCGCTCGCCCTTGTGGGCTGCGGCGGGAGCGCATCGGGCGGCGGCAGCGCCCCCAAGAGCGAGAGCAAGGAAAAGGCCCCCGTCGCCAAGAAGACCGACTACATCTGGTTTAAGGTCGAGATGCCCGAGGGCGTCGGCGTAAGCGACTCTGCCGGCAAGAATGCCGACAGGGTCCAGCTCACCTTCCCCGAAGACGAGAACGCCTCGGCCGATCGCTTTATCCCCGTTTGGAAAAAAGCGCTGACGGCCGAGGAATCCCACGCCGACCAGGCGGAAAAGAAGGGGGATACGTTCCAGTGGAAGGATGGCGGGTCCGTCGAGTATAACGGCAGGACGTGGCTCGTCGGAACATACGAGGACAACAGCGGCATCTCAACCATGCTTTTTACCGATGTTGAGCCGGGAAGCGTCTACGTCCTCATCTCGAACTTCGACCAGCACAAGAAAGAAGCCGAGGCACTCCTCAACTCCATCGAGTTCCCCGATGACATGGAAGAGGCAGTTTCCGAGGCACGCGAAGTCGAGATTTCGAGCATCGAGATCAAGTAACGGGACACCCGCACGCGCCTACGCGCACCCGCGCACATGCGCCCCATTAAAACAACGGGCGCCCAACCCGGGGAGGGCCGACAGCACCAGCCCTCCCCTCTTTTGCGCCCGAACATATTGCCACTTAACGGCGCAAATCCGGCCCTCAGAATGGGACACATGGCCCACCCTAGCGAGCCGTCCACGCGTACAGTAAAGACAGGTAATCCATGGGCGGTTACAGATCGAGGAGGACACGACCATGAAAAAGAAGGCCTTTGCGATTCTCACCCTCTGCATCAGTCTCTTTGCCGCAGTTGCCCTGGTGGGCTGCGGTGGCAGCGGCGACGCTACCGGAAGTGGCGGTGGCGGCGGCGCAGAAAAGCCAGCCGTGGATATGAGGACCGACTTCATTTGGTTTAAGGTCGAGGTCCCCGAGGGCGTCGAGATCACCGACGTCGCAGGCGACACTGCCGACAGGGCCCAGTTTAAGTTCACCGAGAGCGAGCACGCCAGCGATCGCTTCATCCCCGTCTTCGATCCTGACAAGAACGCCGACGAGCTGTTCGACTACGAGGCAAAGTGGAATGCCAGCTTTGAGTGGACCGAGAATGACCCCGTCAAGTACAACGGCAAGACTTGGCGCAACGCTTCCTATACACACTCGGGCGGCGTAACGACCGAATACTACACCGACGTTGACGGCGGCAGTGTGTATGTGCGTATCGACAACGTCGAGGAGCACAAGGACGCCGTCGAGACCATGATGAAGTCTCTGGAATTTGCCGACGACATCGCCGAGGCCAAGACCGAGGCCATGGACGTCAAGCTCGACGATATCGAGATCAAGCGCTAAGCGACTGGCGAGCGCAACGGGAAACACGGTCGCAGTGCAAACAAGCGACGGTACCCCAGCGCTTCGTACCCAGGGAGGGCCGGTAAACCGACCCTCCCTTTCTTATGCCTGTAGCCGACGAACGCGAGGATGCCGGACGCCGGAACCGCCCCAAATGTGGCAACAGTACGAAAACGACAAACACCCCAACACGTCCGCCCACCGATTTATTGCGCCGCGCAGACAATTAAACCAGCATCTTTAAACATCTGGGCAGTATAGTGACCAAAACTATCGCATAACCGCACTCTGCGAATGGAGAAGTTATGACCGAACACCATGCCATCAGCCGCCGAGCGTTTACGCTGGGCCTAGGGCTTGCGGCGTTGTCACCACTTGCAAGCCTGCCCGAAACCGCAGCGCCGGGCATTCCCCTGCGAGCGGCATTTGCAGACAACACACCCGCACCGTCGGACAGCCTCCACAATTTCGGGCTCTTCGGTGGTTTCTGTGGGAGAGATTCCGGCATAGGCCCAGCTCAGCGGGC